>VFKT01000103.1 GCA_009885395.1 Deltaproteobacteria bacterium
CCGGCGGCGAAGGACGAACTCGAGCCCATGCCGGCGCGTGCCGGCAAATCGCCTTGATGGTGGATTTCGAGCCCGAGACCATCATCGAAACCGAGCATCTTCAGGCCCTCGCGCACCGCCGGATGGAGGATCTCTGCGATCGAGCCGACGGTTTCGACGTGGCTCCAGACCACCCGGTGGCGGTTCGAGAAAAACGGTGGCAGGTGGCGTACACTGACATAACAATATTTATCGATGGTGGTCGAGAGCACCGCCCCGCCTTCGGCCCGGTACCAGGCCGGGTAATCCGTGCCGCCGCCGAAAAACGAGAGCCGGTAGGGTGCGCGTGCGATGATCATGCGGCCGCCTGCAGCCGGGCCGTCCGGGTCCGCTCACGATGCCATTCGAGGAGATCGCGCATGGTTGTTTCGAAGGGAATTTTTGGAACCCAGCCGGTGGCTTCCCGAAACCGGCTGGTGTCGGGTATTTGGAGCGTGACGTCAGACGGCCGCACCAGAGTCGGATCGATGATGTGGTCGACCCGACAATGGGCGAAGGACTTCTGCATCTCGAGCATTTCGCCCACCAGCATCGTGCGCTCGCCGCCAATATTATAGACTTCGCCAGCCTGGCATTTCTCAAGCAAAAGCCAGTAGGCACGCACGGTATCGCGCACATCGGCAAAGGTGCGCACGCTATCCAGGTTGCCGACCCGGATCGGATTCGGCCGCACGCCTGCTTCCACCTCGGCAATCTGCTTGGCGAAGGCACTCTCGGCAAACACGTCGCCGCGCCGCGGCCCGGTATGGGTGAACATGCGCGTCCGCACGACATCGATGCCGTAGGAAAGAAAGTATTGCAGCGAGATCATATCTTCGCCGACCTTGGAAACCGCGTAGGGGCTAGCCGGCCGCAAGGCGTTGCTCTCACGGATCGGGACCTCATTCGGCAGCACCTGACCGTAGACCTCCGACGAACTGCAGATATGGAGTCGCGGACGCTGGCCGGTGATGCGCAAAGCTTCGAGAAGGTTGGTCGTGCCGATCACATTGGTGTGCAGGGTATCGGCCGGAGCGCGATAGCTGGCCGAAACATAGGATTGAGCGGCGAGGTGGAAGATCCAGTCGGGTCGCACCTCTTCGATCAAGTGGATCAACGAGGCGAGATCGCGCAGCTCGCCATCGTGCAAGCGGAGCTGGTCGAGGATGTGCCGAATATTGTCGAGTGGACTGCGCCAACGCACCAGACCGTGAACTTCGACACCAGGGTGCTCGGCCAGCACATGGTCGGCCAGATGGCTTCCAACCATGCCGGTAATGCCAGTGATGAGAATACGCATCTTTCAGCCTCCGGGTGCAGCGCCACGCCGCCTTAGAAGGGTCCCTTAAATTTTTTGTAGACGTCTGCCATCGAAGCTTCGGCGGGTAATTCAACGCCGTGCTTCGCCCGTCCCCGGGCCAGCACTGCAATTTCGTCCGTCAGCCGATGCAGGGAGGGGTAGTAAAGATCCTCGAGCGTCTTGGCAGTGGGGCAGGGTGCCGCCGCCATGCCGATCGTCACGACGGGGGCGCGCAGCGCGGATGGATCGTGTTCGCAGACCAGTCGGCAGATTTCGGCGGCAACGCCGTAGGCGCACCACGAGGTATCGGCGACCAGCAGACGTCCGGTGCGCGCGACGCTTGCCAGAATCATTTCGCGATCGGGATGGCTGGCGCAATGCAGATCGATTACCTCGACCTCGATGCCTGCTGCTTGTGAGAGGTGCTCCGCAGCTCGCAGCGCTTCCAGCACAAGAATCGAAGTTGCGACCACCGTGACGTGACGGCCGCGTCGGCGCAGGATCGAGCCCAGCGGCGCTTGCGGCCATTCGAGTGCGGGCACGGGAATGCGGAAAGCGACATCGTAAAGCAGGCGGTGTTCGAGCGAGACCACCGGGACCTGGCGTCGGCTGATCAGCGTGCCGTAGGTCTCGAGAATCGAATCCGCGGAGCTGGGCAGCACCACGGTGAGTCCGGGGACGTGTGCGAAAAGGGCTTGTGGGCTCTGGGAATGCTGGGCCCCCTGGCCCCAACTGCGGCCGATCACGGTGCGGACCAGCATCGGGACGCGGAAGCGCCCGCCGAACATATAGCGGTATTTGGCCACCATGTTGACAAGTTGATTGATGGCAAGCAGGGCGAAATCGCAGCGGATATGGGTCTGGATCGGATAGAGGCCGCCGAGCGCTGCACCCAATGCGACGCCGGTCATGCCGTCCTCGGCCAGCGGCACGTCGAAGACCCGCTCGCGGCCAAAGGTTTCCGCCAATCCTGTAGTCGATCCAAAAATGCCTTTATGGTCATCGACACCCTGGCCCATGATGATGACGTCGGGATCGCGGGCGAGGGCGTCGTGCATGGTCCGCCAGAGGGCATCACGATAGGTGATGATTTCTTCCGGACGTTCTTCGATGCGGTAAGCAAATCCCATGGCATCCTCTAGGCGACATCCCGCAACAGGGCGTCGGGCGTGGGCCAGGGGCTGGCCTCGGCAAAGGCAACGGCGTCCTCGATCTCGGCGGCGATCGGCGCTTCGAAACGCTCGAGGCAGGCGCGACTATTGAGGAGAGGATCGCGGGCGCGCCATTCGTTGCAGGTCGCCAGCGGGCGATAACCGATTTGATGGTCGTCGCCGATGCCGACGTGCTCGGCGTAGCGGTAGGTGGCGCATTCGATGAAGCGCGGCCCCGCGCCAGAGCGCAGCGCCAGCACGGCCTCAGCCACCGCATCTCTTACCACTTCGGGATCAAAGCCTGCGCCGCAGCGCTTCGCTGCAATGCCGAAGCTGCGCGCGTGTTCGGTGATGTCGTAGCTTTGGCGCGCGCTCCGGGGAGAGTGCACGGCGAATTCGTTGTTCTCGCAGAGAAAGAGCACCGGCAACCGGTGCAGGGCCGCGAAGTTCAGCGATTCGTGGTAGACGCCTTCCTCGGTCGCACCGTCGCCGAAAACGCCGACGACAATGGCATTCGTGCGCCGTCGGCGTGCGGCAAATGCGGCGCCCACGGCGTTGGGAATGGTGCTGGCTACGACCGCCGACGAGCCCATGAAGCCCACCTCCGGTGCCGTCAAATGCATCGAGCCGGCCTTGCCGCCGGCGCAACCGGTGGCCTTGCCGAAGAGCTCGGCCATCATTTCGCGCAGCGAGCCGCCCTTGGCGAGATAGAAGGCATGGCTGCGGTAGGTGCCAAAAACCATGTCGGTGCGAGCCAGTGGCGCGCAGGTTCCGACCGCGACGGCTTCCTGTCCGAGCGAGAGATGCACCGGACTCTGGATGCAGTCGTCAGGATAGATGCGCGCGATATGCTCCTCGACCCGGCGGATGCGCAGCGTTGCGTAGAGCAATTGTTCTCGTTCGTCGGCGAACGTCATGCGAGACCTCCAACCGTCAGCTTGCCGATAAAGCTTCCGGCCGCAGCCCAGCGTTCCGGCGTGCCAATATCGTGGAAGGCGACACCAGAGCGGAAGGCGAAGACCGGGTAGCGCGCGAGCCAGGCCGGCAGCAGTTCGCGCTCAAGCGAGACCGGGCGATCGGCGGGAATGCGCTCGATCAAGGCGCGTTCGATGAGATAGACGCCGGCGTTGGCAAGGCCCGCACCCCCCGCCGGGTCTTTCTCGCGGAAGCCAACGACGCGATCGTTTCTGCCGAGCGCGACCGAGCCAGAAGCACGAACATCGGGCACCGCGCTGACGGCGATGGTTGCGTGTGCCGGCCGCAACAGATGCGCCCGCTCGAAAGCATCGAGGTCAAGCGGGCAAAAAGAATCGCCGTTCAGGACCAGCACCGGTCCAGCCGCGAGGTGGGGCAAGGCATGGCGCAAGGCGCCGCCGGTGCCCAGCGGCGCGGGTTCGGGCGAATGGAGCAATTCGATTTCGCCGCAGCGATCGCCGAGGGCCCTGCGCACATCGCTGGCGCGGTAGCCGGTGCAAAGCACGACCCGGCGCAGGCCCAGGTGGCCCAGCCAATCGAGGATCCAACTCAGGAAGGGGCGCTCGGCCACGGGGGCCAGCACCTTGGGCTGGTCGAGTCCGGCGGCGGCCAGCCGGGTGCCGAGACCGCCAGCCAAAATCGCGGTCGCACACCTTCCCGTCGAGTTCTGCACGAGGCCCGGCACCACGTTCATCGTCCCGGCTCCCAGCGCATCCGGGTTCGCCGAGACCTCAAAATCCCAGTTCGCCACATAGGGGAAAACCCTGATGCAAAGTTTCGACCAACTGGATTCTGCCGGGAACCGCAAAGAAATTCGGCAGGTTCGGGGGGCCGTGGCGGTCAAAATCACCCCCCTTTGGGTGGATCCTGCCGCGTACCAGCCAGCTTCGTGACTGCCGCCTGCGAGGAGGCTTGGCCGAAATGCAGGACTCCCCCGGGCCATTAGTGGGGTCGACGCCCGGAGCCCGCCGCTGCCGAGGCCTTTTCAGAAGAAGGGTTCCCCCGGATCAGGCGCGGACCCCAAGCTGTCGTGCTCGGGAGTTGACTGATGTCGGCCCCGCGTCGGATAAGGGAGGCAGCGGGGCACAACCGCTCAAACGCCTATGGAGAAGGACAGGGACGGTCGTCTCGAGAACGGCGCGGGCAAAGGTCCGGCGGGTACCCGCTCCATAGCGATTCGAAAGCGCTGGCGAAGTCTCGGTTTTGCCGCGGCCTGCGCGGGCGGGGTCTTGCTCGGCGCGACACCCGCATCGGCCCGCTGCACCCAGCCGACCGAGCTACGGCTGCTCGGGGCGAGTGTGGATGCGCATCTGAAATGCGCCGAACTCGGGACCCAGGGCCAGGCCTGCCACGCGCGGAGATCTCCCCCAGCCTGCGGCACGGGCCTGCCCGAGGCGGTCGTCGAGGCGGTATTTGGGCCGACCTCAGGTCCAGGCACCTGGTCGTCAAGCGCGCTGGGCTGTCAGCGGGAAATTCGCCGGGCGGCGAGCCGTTATGTCAGCGATCGACTCAAGGAACGCCGGCGTTTGCGACGTCCGACTTCGGCAGGGAATCAATTTATAGCTGCGGCAGCGCGCTGCCAAGGTCTTGTCGTCGAGGTCGACCCGGTCGCCGGGCCGATGCCGAGACTCGGTCCCGTCTGCGCTTTCGGTGATCCCGAAATGAGCGGAGGGCTCGACCAGGCGCTGCGCTGTTTGCGGGCAGATCTGGAAAAAGCGATTGACACAGTCGCACCCGAAGCGTTGAGACCAAACATCGTCGTCATCATGACCGACGACCAGCGCAGCGACGCTCTCGACCTCATGCCCGAGACCCTGACGCGGCTGGCGGCGCGTGGCACCCGCTTCGAAAATAGCTTCGCCACCAGTCCGGTCTGTGCGCCAAGCCGCGCCACTCTCATGAGCGGACGCTTGCCGCACCACCAACCGTCAGGAACAACGCTCGGCTTCGATCAAAACGACACTCTCGCGGTCTGGCTGGCGGCGCAAGGCTACGCCACCGGGATGTTTGGCAAATATACGAATTTGACCGAAAAGATTGGCCCGGTCGTGCCGCCCGGCTGGGACAGCTGGAACGTTTTTCTGGGGGGTGCCGGCGGCGGTTTCTACGGCTTCGAGATGAGCTTTCAGGGTTTTTTCATGCCGTTCCCGGCGTCGATCTATTCGACCGATTTTTTGGCAAAACAAGCGGTCTCCTTCGTGCGGCAGCATCGTCAGGAGCCTTTTTTTCTCATGCTTTCGGCGTTCGCGCCGCATACGCCGACGATACCGGCCGAGCGCCACGCCGGTTCGCTGGCGGGTCTTGAAGACTGGCGGCCGGCGAGTTGGAAGGAGGCAGATCTGAGCGGCAAGCCGGATTGGGTTTCGGGCTGGCGTCATCTGATCGGCCCGGCCGGTTGGGTGGAGCTCGATGCGAGACGGCGGGCCGAGTTTGAAACTCTACTTGCGGTGGACGAGGCGGTGGCCCGGATCGACGATACGCTCGAGGCGGCAGGACTCACCGATCAGACGCTGGTGCTCTATCTCTCCGACCACGGCATCCACTGGGGCGAGCATGGGCTGCCGACCAAATGGTCCTCGTATGAGGAATCGATCCGGATTCCACTTTTGATGCGTTGGCCGATGCTCGATCCGGCGGGCGGAGGCGTGCGTCCCGAGCTGGTTGCGATGCCTGACGTGACGGCGACCCTGGCCGGGGTGGCGGGTGCCGTCGGGCACGCTCCCGACGGTACTGACCTGATCGACTTTTTGCGCCAGGGTGGGCCGTGGCGCGAAGACGTTCTTGTTCAATCTCCCGGCGAGTTCTTCATCCGCCCCAATCGGGCCGTCCGCACGGAGCGTTGGAAGTGGATCGAGACCGACGCGGCGGCTGGCGTGCGGGAGGAACTTTACGATCTCGTCAACGATCCGCTCGAGTTGACCAACCTCGCCTCTGATCCGGCGCGCGTCAGCGAGCGCGAGGCCTTGCGCGCGCGGCTCGCCGAGTTGCTCGGCTCCTGATTGAGTGCGGCGTTCGCGGACCGGCCTCGGCCTCGTCTTGCCACAGTTCGGACGCTGGGGTAGCCCGGAAACCACACAGCCAGGAGGGCATTTCGATGACGATTCGTCTGGGAGATACGGCGCCGGATTTCACGGCCGAGACCACCGAGGGCACAATCCGTTTCCACGAGTTCATCGGGAACGGCTGGTGCGTGCTTTTTTCGCATCCGAAGGATTTCACCCCGGTTTGCACCACCGAGCTGGGCTATATGGCCCGCATCAAGCCCGAGTTTGATAAGCGCGACGTCAAAATCATCGGCCTTTCGGTCGATTCGGTCGACGACCACCGCCGCTGGTCGAACGATATCGCCGAGACCCAGGGGACGGCGCCCAATTACCCGATGATTGCCGACGCGGATCGACGGGTGGCCGAACTCTACGGCATGATCCATCCCAAGGCGCTGAACTCGCTCACGGTGCGCAGCGTGTTTGTGATCGCACCCGACAAAACGGTGAAGCTGATGATCACTTACCCGGCGAGCACCGGGCGCAATTTTGACGAGATCTTGCGGGCGATCGATTCGCTGCAGCTCACCGCGCGCCACCAGGTCGCCACGCCGGTGAATTGGCAGCCCGGCGAGGATTGCATCATCGTGCCCTCGCTTTCCGACGAGGAGGCCAAGGTCAAATTTCCGGGCGGCTGGGAGACGAAAAAGCCCTACCTGCGCCTAGTCCGTCAGCCCTCCTGATGTCGAGGCCTGAAACTGGGCCCTTCGAGACGCCCGACTTCGACGCCTTCGATGCAGCGAAAGTGATCGACGACACCCGGGCATTGCTGCTCGAGTGCGAGGCCGAATTGGTTCGCATCGAGGCCGCTGCCGCTCCCGAATGGGACGTCGTGGTGGCGCCGCTCGAGGCGCTTGGCGAGAAATTTTCGCGTCCCTGGGGGTTGGTCCACCATCTATTGGGCGTGCGCAACTCGGATGCGCTGCGCGAAGCACATGCGGTGGTGCAGCCCGAAGTCGTGGCCTTCTCACTGCGAATGGGGCAGAGCCGCCCGATCTACGAGGCGGTGCGATCGCTGCGGGATTCGTCGGCCGGGCTCGACGCCACCCGTCGGCGCATCGTCGACATCCTGGTGCGCGATGCCGAGCACGCCGGAGTGGGGCTCGACCTTGAGGCCCGGGCGCGATTCAACGCCAACGCCAGCGAACAGGCGGAAGCCGCCACCCTATTCTCAAACAATGTGCTGGACGCAACGAAAGCCTTCGGGTTGTTGCTTACCGACGCCGCCGAAGTGGCGGGCCTGCCGACGGCGGCGCTCGATCTCGCGGCGCAATCGGCGCGCGCTGCGGAGCATCCGGGAGCCACGGCCGAGCAAGGTCCATGGCGGATTACGCTAGACGCCCCAAGTGCGGGTCCGTTCCTGCAGCACGCCCGGCGTCGCGATCTGCGCGAGGCCGTCTACCGGGCGCATATCACCCGCGCGAGTCTTGGCGCGACCGATAATACGGAGTTGATCGCGCGCCTGCTGCGTCTGCGCCGGGAACAGGCCAATCTGCTCGGCTTCAGTGATTTTGCTGAATTGTCGCTCTCGACCAAAATGGCACCCGACGTCGGTGCCGTCGAGCATATGCTCGAAGAGCTGCGTCTCGCCTCCTGGCAGGCAGCGCGTCGCGATCTTGACGATCTGCGCCAGTTGGCACGCGACGAGGGGGCTCCGGAAGCCGATGACCTGCAGCCCTGGGATGTCGGCTATTGGGCAGAACGTCTGCGCGAGCGGCGCTTCGATTATAGCGACGAAATCTTGCGGCCCTATTTTTCTCTACCACGGGTGCTCGATGGTCTTTTCGGGCTGGCGCAGCGCCTCTTTGGCATCACGATCGAGCCGGCAGACGGGATGGTTCCGGTCTGGCATTCGCAAGTCCGCTTCTTCCGGGTTTCTGAGAGCGAGAGTGGCCAGGCGATCGCAGGATTTTTCCTTGATTCCTACAGCCGACCGGCAGAAAAGCGCGGTGGTGCCTGGATGGACGATTGCGTTGGTCGTGTGCCCGGGCGCTTGCCGGTCGCCTATCTGATCTGTAACCAGACGCCACCGCTCGGTGATCGGCCGTCGCTGATGAGTTTCCACGAGGTGGAGACCCTGTTTCACGAATTCGGCCACGGCTTGCAGCATATGCTGACGCGGGTCGACGAGCCGATGGCGGCCGGCATCCGCAACGTAGAATGGGACGCCGTCGAGTTGCCGAGCCAGTTCATGGAAAATTGGCTGACTCACCGCGAGACGCTGCTCGGTCTGGCGCGGCATTTCGAAACCGGCGAGCCTCTGCCCGAGGATCTTTTCGGGAAGATCTGCGCCGCCCGGACCTTTCGCGCCGGTTCGGATATGCTGCGGCAGCTCTATTTCAGTGCCACGGATCTGGCGCTGCACCACGGTTTTGATCCCGACGGATCCGAAAGCGTTTTTGATCTGCAGCGGCGGATTGCCGCGCAAGCGACCTTGTTGCCGCCGATTCCCGAAGATCGTTTTTTATGCTCGTTCTCGCATATCTTCGCCGGTGGTTATGCGGCGGGTTATTACAGCTACAAATGGGCCGAGGTGCTCTCGGCGGATGCTTTCGCGGCCTTCGAAGACGCTGGGCTCGACGACCCGCTGGCTGTGCGCGAGACCGGTCGGCGTTTTCGCGACACGGTGCTCGGGCTCGGCGGCAGTCGACCACCGTCGGAGGTGTTCGAGGCTTTCCGGGGCCGTGCGCCGAGTGTGGCCGCGCTGCTGCGCCACGCCGGACTCAGTTGAAGTTTTTCTAATCGACTTCTGAAACCCGGCTCTGGCTGCAAGCCCGACAGCAGCCGCGCTCGCCTGCAGCAAGGCTCCGGCTGTCGAGCGCGATCCCGGCTCAGGTTGGGATGATTGGCGGCGTCGGTCCAGCCGACGGGCTCGGCGCCGTCGGCTCAAGGCTCGGCAGCACGATCCAAAACACGGAACCCGGTCTATCCGGCCGATTGCGCACGCCGATCTCGCCACCGAGCTGCTGCACCAGGCTGCGTGTGATCGCGAGACCGAGTCCGGTCCCGCTTGCCGCGGCGGTCGTGCTGTCGAGATGCTTTTCGCCAAGCCGGGCGAAGGGCTCGAAGATCAACGCGCGCTGAGCAGCCGGGATGCCCGGGCCGTCGTCGACGATTTCGATGCGAAGGCCCGGTCGGGCGGACACAGCCACGGCTCTCGGCGCGCGAGCGTGTGCGTCCAGCGGCGAGTCCGGCGACGGATCGAGTGCACCGATGGCCACGGGCCGGACGGCCTCGCCGCGCGCCAGCAGCAGAACTTCCCCCTCACCTCCATACTTTACGGCGTTCCCGACCAGATTGAGCAAAATCCGTCGCAGCAGGTCCGGGGCGGTGAGGAAAGGTTCCGGTGTGTCGGGCGCGACCTCGAGCCGGAAGGCGAGCTTGCGCTTCCGGGCTGCCTGGCCGAGCACGTCGGTGGCTTCTTTGAAGAGCGCCGGCACGACGATCTCGCCGGTACGGATTTCCATCCGGCCACTCTCGGCGCGCGAGAGGTCGAGTGTGTCATCGATCAGGGCGCGCAGCGAGGCACCCGCCCGCGCCACCGTCTCCCCGAGGTCGCGCTGCTCTTCGTCAAGCGTGCTCTCAAGCAGGAGGTCGATTGCGAGCAGCACCGAATTGAGCGGCGTGCGCAATTCGTGACTCAGGACCAGAAAAAATTCCTGATTCCGGTTCTGGAGATCGACGCCGTGCAGGCCTTCCTTCTCGAGCCTGGCCCGGAGTCGCTCGCGCTCGCCCATGGTGGCGGTAACGAAAAGCGAGACCACGCTGAGTGCGCCGAGGGCCCAGAAGACCAGAATAGTCCCCTCGTTGAGGTTCTCTGGCGAAATCGGCGTCTTGACCCGGGCTCGAACCACCAGCGCCACGACTGCGATAGTGGTGGTCGTCAAGGGCAGTGCCGCCGCGGGCAGGCCGATGCCGGCAAGGGTGAAGCTCAGGCCCACCAGGCTGAAGGCGAGAACCTGCCACACCGAAAACTGTGTCGGTAGGGCGGTCGCCACTGCCGTGGTGGCGGTGACCAAAACCAGCAGGCCAAATGTTCGAGCCCGGACCTGCCAGAGCCCGGCGCGCGCCTCGCGATCACAGAGAACCAGAACGGCAGGGGCGACGAGCGCGCCTCCGAAGCCGATCCCGAGCCAGTTCGCAACGACGAGCAGCCCCAGGCCCCCGGGTTGCTGCGTAAGATCAGGACGGACGTTCGGGAAGAAGAGCCCGATCAGACTCACGCTGAGAAGGGTGGTGAGCGGCGCGAGAACGATGGTCATCATGCCAAAGCGGGCGGCTTGCGCGGCCGAGCGGATAGCGTCGAAGGGCCGCGGCGTGCGCAGCAGCCGCTCGCAGAGCAGGGCGTAGAGCGTGGCCCCGACGGCCACGGCAAGCGCGAACGGCACGGCCATTCCCCGCCAAAAATCGAGAATGAACGCGCCCGCCAGAATTCCGGGCCAGAGCCAGGGACCGAGGCCGATGGCGAAGCCGGTCGCCAGGCCGGGCGCCAGGTAGAGCAATGAGGCTGCCGCTTGCGGCGTGGCCGGCGGGGTGGCGGCGGCGCCAAGCAGGCCGTAACCCACGGCCAAGGCCAGATTCCCCGCCACTTGCTGCCGCCAGCCGGGGTTTCGGGCCCGTGGTGCTGGGGGCTTCACGCCGGCTGAAGTCATGTTTCCCGATTCCTGTTCCAGCGAGCCTTTTTCGAGCAAGGAAGCCGAAGCATTCGGACTCTCGAAGGTCCCTCTACTGGGTACGGCAGCCGACCAATGCAGGCTATCAGAATTTTATAAATCATCCAAACCGATTCAGAAACTGTTTTCAAATCCTCCTGTCAACGGGAGTCAAGTGCGGGCCCTTTTCGTCTATATCGGGCTTTTTGCAAGCCCGGTCGCACGGCCTTAATCTGCTCGGCTGGCCTCGACGGGTTCAAACTCCACCCATAAAAGCCCGGCGCACGGTTCTACCGGGTGCCGATATGAGACGAGACCACCGACCCTACCGACTGGCTCGTGCCGGCGTCCGTTTTCATGCGGCCTGGACGCGCTACGTCCTGGCGCCACAGCTCGATGCCCTCGGCGAAGGTTCGATCGTGGTGTGCCCCTGGCGGGTGCAGGTGCACGGCGCGCGTATCCGGATCGGTCGCTTTGCCTATATCGTGGCCGCGCGGGACGCGGAGGTTTCGTTGCAAACCTGGTCCGATCCTCGTCATCAGGGCGAAATTATATTTGGCGACCATTGTCTGGTTTCGCCCGGGGTGCGCCTCTCTTCGGCCAGCCGGATCGAGATCGGTGAGGGCACGATGCTCGCGCGCGGCGCCTACCTGACGGATGCCGATTGGCACGATATCGTCGATCGCACCCAGGAGGTCGGCCGCACGGCGCCGATCGTGCTTGGGCGCAACGTCTGGATCGGCGATGGCGCGATCATCACGAAAGGGGTGACGATCGGCGACAACAGCGTGGTGGGGGCGCGCGCCGTGGTGACGCGCCCCGTCCCGCCCAACGTCATCGTCGCCGGCAATCCGGCCCGGGTGGTTCGAGAGATCGGCGCCGAAGGCGAATTTCGTTCATTGGCAGCGTTGCATGATGCGCCGCCCGAGGAGATCGCCGCCCGCCATCGCTACCTGTTGTCGCTCGCTCTGGGCGACAACACCTGGCGCGGCTGGTTACGCGCCCGGCTGACGCATCGCGACTGAAGCAGGGAGCCGCTCCGTGGCGGGCCGAGATGGGTCGGGATTGTTTTCGCACCTGCCTCTGGTCGGCGATCTCAGGCGAGGCCGGCCGAAGGTGCGACGCGGGCCAATTTCAGCGCGCGCAGCAACGAAATCGTCCACCAACCGAGATCGATTTCCCACCATTTCTGCGAGAAGCGCGAGCTGCCCGGGTATTCGTGGTGGTTGTTATGCAGGCCCTCGCCGGCCGTCAGCAAGGCCAGAAGCCATAGATTGCGCGCCGTATTACTAAAATTCTGGTAGCCGATCCAATGTGCTGCGCCGTTGATCGAGGCGTTCAGGAAGATATAAAGCCCAAAAGAACCAAAACCTGCGGCCGTGCCTAGCAGTGGTCCGAAAACAGCGATCCAGGTCAGCACAAAAAGGATCGGCCCGAGTGTCGTTTTGTCGAAGAGACGATCCCAGGCGTCGTATCCAATGTCGCGGCTGTAGCGTTTGACCATGGCGGCATCGGCCGCTTCACGTCGGTAATAGTGCAGGTTCAAGAGCTGGATCTGCCAGAAGCCGTGCACGTAGGGCGAGTGCGGGTCGCCTTCCGTATCGGCAAAACGATGGTGCTTACGATGCACGGCAGCCCATTCACGAGGTGCAATCCCGGTGGTCAACCAGATCGTGAGGCGCATCAGCCACCGGGCCATGGGATGCAATTCGACCGATCGGTGTGCCAGTCCCCGGTGCAGGTACACCGTGGTCGCAAGCGTCCCGACCTGAGCGCAAAGAAAAACCCCAAGCAGGGCCCAAAGCACTTCACGACCATCAAATAAAATCCAGTTCAACATCAGCTCTCCTCCCGTGGGGACGTGCGTTTAATTTCTCTGCGGAAGTTTAATTTCAAGGATCGGCTGGTGGCGAGGATTGCTTGAACCCCTGCCTTGGGGTTCGTGCGGGGGCAGATCTGTACCTACGGATCATCGCCGACGGGGCTGAGGGTACGCTCCGGGGCACGCTCGAGCCAGAGGGCCCGGTCGGATTGAGCGGCGAGCGGCCGTACCGCCTGTTTCGTTCGGCGGAGTTGAGACCGGTCGTGTTGTAGGCTGGGTTTTGATCGGGCTGGCCGGTCGGGAGCGATCAACAGGCCCCGCTGCACTTCGAGAGCCTGGGCGGGGCGAGCGCCCTGAGGGGGCAGCCGCGACGAGATGTTCCGCCACCCGCCCGCCGCCCCCGGGATACCGCAGCATTACGCTGGTAGCCTGCGCGCCGTGCTGCCGGGCGAGAGCAACCAGCGCGGTGGGCCGCCGCCGGCCGCGACTGCGGCGGGGTACCGCGATACCTTCGGCGTAATCGTTTTTGCCGCTTTGCTGCTGTTGCCGGGTCTCGCGGCAACGCCGCTTCTCGATCCCGACGAAGGTCGGCACGCCGGCATCGCGCGGCGGATGGCCGACGCCGGTCGTTGGATCCGTCCGGAAATCTATGGGGAGCCCTACGACGACAAGCCCAGCGGCTTCTACTGGCTTGTGCGCGCCGCCGCCGTGTTGCCGGTTGCGCCCGAGACGGCAGCCCGTTTGCCCTCGGCGCTTGCGACGCTCGCAACAGCGGTGCTGCTGCACCGCTGGGCGTTTAGTCGGCTCGGGCGCGGGGCTGCGGTGCTCGGCGTTGCGATCTTTCTGACCTCCATCGAGGTCGTGGCACTCGGCCGCTTTTGCAACCTTGATGCGAGCCTCTCGTTCTTCATCACGGCGGCCGTCGTGGCGTGGCTAATTTTTATTGAGCGACTGGATCGTCGCGCGGACGCGGCCCAGGTCGGTGCGCCGCGGGCAACCGGCGGCGCGGCAACCGGCGGCGCGGCAACCGGCGGCGCGGCAA
>VFKT01000272.1 GCA_009885395.1 Deltaproteobacteria bacterium
AGGCGCCGTCGTTGGTGACGTTGTAGCTGAAATACGAGCAGGTCAGCTGAGGCGTGACGCTGAAGTCGTAATAAAAAATCGGCGAGCTGGTCTGAACGATGCTGAGGGCCGCAAGCCGTGCCGAAAGCGTTATCAGCAGAAAACCAAGTACATAACGTAAGTTGCTTTGTTTTGCGGAGGTCATTTCGGGTCTTTCTTGTTGGCACTGCGTATTCCCGAAACGTCTCCTTCAAAAGGCGAGCGATTTCCGAAACGCGATACTCGTTGTTTGATCTAGATCAAGGCGAGATATTAGCATTTCGGATCGTGGAACTTCAATTCTATTACGAAAAATAAACGGTTTTCAGACTAGTCATATTGGATATTTGGTCGGAGTCAGTCAAAGCGAAGTTGCCGGATAGGCTCGATAAAATTAGATCCGCAGGCTCAGCACCGCGACAGCGGCGTGAACGCTTCGCATCACGGCTTCCTTTGATAAAAAAGCAACGGGCCGCAGTCGCCTGCGGCCCGTATTCCCTAAGCGCGAAAGTGAAGTAAAAGGCGAAGTCACGCTTTTGCGGAAACATTTTCAAGCAGCGCCTGAAGCGCCGGAGCGATGCGCTCGAGGGGCAGGCGGCGCTCTGCGGCGCCGATATCCCAGGCTTCTTTGGGCATGCCGTAAACCACGCAAGTTTCCTCGTCCTGGCATAAGGTGCGCGCGCCGGCTTTGCGCATGGCAAGCAGCCCGGCCGCGCCGTCGCGGCCCATGCCGGTGAGCACCGCGCCCACGGCGGCGGGGCCAGCCTCGCGGGCCACGCTCAGCATCAGCACGTCGGCGCTGGGGCGCACAAAATTGACATGTAGCGTGTCTTTCAGCTGCACACGCCAGCCCTGGGGATCGCGCTGCAGGATCAAATGCCGGTCGCCCGGGGCAAGCAATGCCTCTCCGTCTTTCAACAATTCGCCGTTTTTGGCTTCGCGCACTTTCCAGGGGCTGAGCTCATCAAGGCGGGCGGCGAAGCTTGCGGTGAAGTCGGCGGGCATGTGCTGCACGATCACGCAGCCCGCGCCCTCGGCCGGCAGCGCCGACAGCACATGGGGCAGAGCCTGGGTGCCGCCGGTGCTGGCAGTGAGGGCCAGCACGCGTCGGGCGGGGCCGCCGTCGCGCTTGCGGGTTGAAAGCTTTAGTTTGAGGCCGGGGCTCCAGCGGCGGCGCACCCGCGCGGCGGCGGCGGCGCGCACCACGCTGGCGAGCTTGGTCATGGCCGGGCTCTCTGCGCCGGCGGCGAAATCGTGGGCCGGCTTGGCCAGCACTTCGATCGCGCCCAGCTCAAGGGCACGGATGGCCATGGCGCTGCCTTCGCTGGTGAGGCTCGACAGCACCACCACCGGCATGGGATGAAAGGCCATCAGCCTTTCGAGAAAGGTCAGGCCGTTCATGCGCGGCATTTCGATGTCGAGGGTCAGCACATCGGGCCTGTGATGCAGCACCAGATCACGGGCGACGAAGGGATCGGCCGCCACGCCCACCACCTCAAGACCGTGCGCGCTCAGGCCCCTCGAAAGCAGCCCGCGCACGACGGCGGAATCGTCCACCACCAAAACCTTGGGTTTGTCGCTCACCTCCGGCTCAGGCCGGCGGCGCAACGCCCAGCACGCGGCGCATCACGTCGCGCAGCAGGCCGGGATGAAAGGGCTTGCGCACGATCTCGCGCACGCCGCGTTCGGTCAGGCTGTCGAGCACGGTCTGGTCGCCCTCGCTGCTGACCACCACCACCGGCAGCTTGCTCAAGAGGGGGTCTTCGGCCATGGCGGCGATCATCTCTACGCCGCTCATGTCGGGCATGTTGAGATCGGCCAGCACCAGGTCCACCCAATTATTGCGCATTTGTTCGAGGCCCTCGCGGCCCGAGCCGGCCTCAAGGATCAACCCGAGGGGCAGCTCGGTCATGGCTAGGGTCTTCTTGATGATGCCCCGCGTGGTGCGCGAGTCATCGACGATCAGCAGGTTAAACGCCATGGTGTATCTCCTTTTTCAGAATTCGCGCTCGCCCGAAGGATCTTTGAGCATGACTTTGCCTGTGTTTATCTCAAGCCGCACGGTGCGGCCGATGTTTCCACCCACGGCCTCGGTCACGGGGGCCAGGGCGTTTTTCCACAGCAGGCGCCGCGCCAAAAGCAGGTTGCGCTTGCCGATCTCAAAGCTGTCGTGGCCGTTGATCTCGGCGCCGCCGGCCAGCTTGATCACCAGATGCTGGCGCGTGGCGCCCAGCTGAAAAAGTTTTTCTAAAAAAAGCGGAAGCCCGGTATCGCCAAACATGGCCGGATTGGCC
The DNA here is from genome assembly GCA_009885395.1 of Deltaproteobacteria bacterium. Classification (GTDB taxonomy): domain Bacteria; phylum Desulfobacterota; class Binatia; order UBA12015; family UBA12015; genus SXLG01. The sequence goes on from VFKT01000272.1 coordinate 2,313, forward strand.
CGGGCCTTCTCGATATTGACGCTCGAGGTCGGCAGCATAAAGTGCAGCAGCCCGCCCACGTGGGCCTGCTTGTCCCAGGCGATCACGCC
>VFKT01000286.1 GCA_009885395.1 Deltaproteobacteria bacterium
CGCACCGCCGGGCCAGCGCCCCCGAAGGATGGGCCGTCTTCGACTGGACGATACGGTGCAGCGACGGTCACGATCTCGTCCTCGAGAGTACATTGATGGCCGACGTGCTGAGTTCGCACGTCCATTTCGCACGCGTGGTCGCGGATGGGCGTTTGCGAGAAGCCGTGCTGGCCGAGGACGCGCCAGAGTGGGCACTTGACGCCACAGCAGATGATCCACGGCAGGGAACCTCGTTTGCCGGCTGGATCCGGCTTGGCATCGAACATATTCTGGAAGGCTTCGATCACCTGGCTTTCGTCGTCGCGCTGCTCCTGCTGGCGCGTTCCTTGCGCGAGGTGGCGACGCTGGTCACAGCCTTCACCCTCGCCCATAGTCTGACACTCGGACTGGCGGTTCTCGGCTACGTCCGGCCACAGGCGGCGGCGGTCGAGATCCTGATCGGCTTTTCGATCGCCTTGGTCGCGGCCGAGAATGGTTGGAGCCTCAAAGGTTTTGGGCGAGCCGTGCCCGGCGCCGCCCTCTGCTTGCTCGGAATCGGCCTGCTGCTTTCTCTCTTCGGCTCCGGCGTTCTTGCGCCTGTTGCCTGGGCGGGACTGGCTCTCTTCACCCTCTGCCATTTCGGCTGGCTCAGGGCCTCCCGTCGTCCAGAGACGGTGCGGGCGCTGATCGCCTTTGCCTTTGGCCTCATCCATGGATTTGGTTTCGCCGGTGTTTTGATGGAAATCGAGCTTCCCGCCCAGCATCTTCTCCGAGCCTTGCTGGGCTTCAACCTGGGCGTCGAACTCGGGCAGCTCGCCGTGGTCGCCGCCCTCTGGCCGCTGCTGCGGCTGGTCCAGCGCCGTTTTGGGGAGATTGCCTGGAGGCGCTTGGCCGAGATCGGCTCGGCCGTGATTCTGGCCCTTGGGCTCTACTGGCTGGTCTCCCGGAACTGGGCGTGATGAGCCCGCCGAACACCCGCCTTTCGGTCCATCTGGTCGACGGCACCTGGGAGTTGTTCCGGTACTACTACGCCCTGGCGCCGCACCAGACGGTGGCCGGGGCCGAAGTCGGCGCTCTGCGGGGTGTACTTGGGTCAATGCTAGGCTTGTTGGAAGAGGGCGCGACCCATCTGGGCGTCGCCACCGATCACGTCATCGAATCGTTCCGCAACCAGCTCTGGCCCGGCTACAAAACCGGGGAGGGCATCGATCCTGTACTTTTTAGTCAGCTTCATCCGCTCGAAGACGCGCTTGAGTCGCTTGGCGTGACGGTCTGGCGCATGGTCGAGTACGAAGCCGATGATGGACTCGCATCGGCGGCAGCCTTGGCGTACTTCGATCCCGAAGTGGAGTGCATTGTCATCTGCTCTCCAGACAAGGATCTGGCGCAATGCGTGGAGGGAACGCGCGTCGTCCAACTCGATCGTCGCAAGAAGGTGGTCTTCGACGAACAGGGCGTTATCGAACGTTTCGGAGTCAAGCCCGCGTCCATTCCCGACTGGCTGGCGTTGGTCGGCGATTCCTCCGACGGCTATCCCGGCCTGCCCGGTTGGGGCGCCCGCAGCGCCAGTGCCGTGCTGGGCCGCTTCCTTCATATCGAATCAATACCTGATGACGAAGGCCAATGGGACGTCAAGGTTCGTGGTGCTGCGCGTCTGGCGGCGGCACTGCGCGAACAACGCGCAGAGGCGGCACTCTTCAAGGATCTGGCCGTGCTGCGCACCACCGCCGAGGTGGGCAACAGCGTCGATGACTGGTTGTGGCGCGGTCCCTCGGCGGGGTTCGAGCGGCTCTGCGACGACATCGACGCTCCCGGGCTTGCGCGACGTGCCCATCAACTCGCCATGAAACGGGGTTATACTTGACTTCGGACAGATCGCGGGTCTAGAAAGCGGTCTGGGCACCCAACTCGACGACCTGGTTCGCCGGAATCTCGAAGTACGCTGTTGCGGATGGGGCGTTGCGCATGAGCAGGGTAAAAAGCTGCTTGCGCCATTTCGCCATGCCCGACTGTCCGGTGGGCAACAGGGTTTCCCGACCCAGAATAAAGGTCAGCCCACCCCGGCGAACGTCGAGGCCAAGCGGAGCGAGCTGCCGAAGAACCTGGTCGACCTTGGGTTGCTCCATGAATCCGAAGCGTGCGATCACCCGGTAGAAGCCATCCCCGAGAGGTTGGAAATAGACCCGCTGGCTGTCTGGAATTTCGGGCTGACGCTCGACAGCGAGCGTCAGCAGCACAACCTGCTCGTGCAGTACCTTATTGTGTTTGAAATGGTGCAGCAACACGAGTGGCGTGCCGTCGGGGTTCGCCGTCAGCACCACCGCCGTACCCGGTACGCGATGAGGCTTCGCCTGGCGGACATCGCGCATGAAATCGGCGATATTCAAGCGGCCCTTCTCGAGAACCCTGGCCACTTCCTCACGACCCCGCTTCCAGGTCGTCATGATTACGAAAATCAGAGCGCCAATCGCCAGGGGGACCCAGCCTCCCTCGAGAAACTTCACGGCATTGGCGACGAGAAACGCCAGATCAAAAATCAGGAAAAGTCCGACCACGGTTCCGGCACGCAGCCGTGACCAGCCCCATCGTTCGCGGGCTGCGGCATAGAAGAGCAGCGAGGTGACACTCATGGTGCCGGTGACCGCCATGCCGTAGGCATCAGCAAGCTCGCTCGACTCTTTGAAGCCGAGCACGAGAAGGATGCAAAGCACCATCAACGTGCGGTTCACAGCCGGCACATAGATCTGACCGTGCGCCTCGCCAGAGGTGTGCACCACGGTGAAGCGTGGTGCGTACCCTAGCTGCATCGCCCCCTGCGTGAGGGAGAAAGCCCCGGAAATGAGGGCCTGCGAAGCGATGATGGTCGCCCCCGTGGCCAGAGCGACCAGCGGATAGAGAGCCGCCGACGGCGCCATCTCGAAAAACGGATTTCCCACCGTCGCCCCGCCCTCTAGAAGCAGCACGCCTTGACCAAGATAGTTGAGCAGCAGGGCCGGAAAAGCGGCCACGAACCACGCCGTCTGGATTGCCGGTCGACCGAAATGCCCCATATCTGCGTAGAGCGCTTCGCCACCGGTGATCACGAGCACGACCGATCCGAGAACCATGAAGCCGACCATTCCTTCGCGCAGCAGAAAATTCAGACCAAACAAAGGATTTGCGGCTGCCAGAACCGAGGTATGCCCCCCGTGTTGTCCAAGAATCGCGGCGACACCGAGGCCTCCGATCGTCAGGAACCAGACCAACATGAATGGGCCGAAGACAGCCGCAACCCGGGCGGTGCCGCGCTTCTGGACAGCGAACAGCCCGATCAGGATCGCAATTGTGATCGGAATGATGAAGCGGTCAAAGGCGTGAGTGGCAACGCCAAGTCCTTCGACAGCAGACAAAACTGAAATAGCTGGCGTGATCATGCTGTCGCCATAGAGCAGGCCCGCGCCAAAGAGGCCCGCGAGCAGGAGCATGAACCGGGGCCGCGGCGAACTCCGGTCGGCAGCACCGGCCCGGGTCAGCGAAAGCAGCGCCAGCACCCCTCCCTCGCCCTGGTTGTCGGCTCGCAGGATGACGCCAACATACTTGACACAAACCACAACGATGAGCGCCCAGACCATGAGCGAGAGCACGCCAAGGACGTTGGCCTCATTGATGCGCAAGCCATTTTCCGCCGAGAAGCACTCGCGTAGCGCGTAGAGCGGCGAAGTCCCGATATCGCCATAGACCACGCCGAGCGCACCCAGCGAGAGCGCGGCAAGCGAACCGTGCCGTGCGGGCGTGGACTCGGAAGGCCCGACACCTGCCGTGTCGCCGGCAATCGACGAAGGTGCCTCAGACACGCGATGCCACCCCGCTTTGACGCGCAGCAGAGCACAAATCCGCCGACCAGGAGCCACGGGAAGGGTGCCCCAATTCACGGTGTTCGTGGTCGCTCGCAGCACAGGGCGCGTCTCCCGACCAGGAGTCGCAGGACGGGTGCAGCCATTCCCCGTGTTCGTGATCGCCCGCAGCGCAGAACGCGTGCGTCGACCTGGGGTCGCGGTCTGCCGTCTGGTGGACCAACATATCGGTGAAGAAAATTGCCATGCCCGAGCGCGTCGCAGGGCGACGGCGAGGGCCGCTTTTAGCGGTCGGAAAGCTCCCCCGCGAGGGCAGCCGGACACTCCGGATCAAGCCCGCTCTGGCACCCGCCAAGGGAGAGGCCCGACCAGCCCCGGGAGCCGTTCACCTCAGCTGGAAGAGCCGTAGGCACGACGATCTTTCCGCAAGCCGCGAACCATCTTCTCGCTGAGCTGCGGCGCTGCTACCTCGTTGACAAGGGCAGGTGTGGTGAGCAAACGCGAAACCGGCCTTCCCACAACGGCGATCGACGCGAGGGCATTTGAGGCAGCGGAGGCCCAGGCAAACCCCGCGCCCGCGCCGACTTCGACAAGCTCTGTATTTCGGGGGCGCAGTGCGGCCCTGCTCGGGCTCTCGGTCGCGTGTCTCGCCTGGGCCGGCGCCTTCATCTGGGCTAAAATAGCCTTGACCAGTATGCCGGCACCATCCGTCGCCGTCTGGCGCTACGCGATCGCGGCGCTGGCCCTGATGCCCTTCGCGGCACGTCGGAAAGATCCCGGAGCCGGAACCTTCCCGACCCCGTTCGAGCCAAGCGCAGGCGATCACCGCCGCGCCTGGGCCGCCGTGACGGCGATGACGCTCTTTGGTGGCGTCCTCTATCAATGGCTCTTCCTCGGTGCGCTGGCGCGGACCAGCGCGACCGTAACTTCGCTCTTGATCGCGCTGAACCCGGTGCTCACGCTGCTCTTCGCTGCGACCATCGGGGAACAACTCGATCGTCGACGCGCCGCCGGGGCCGGCGTGGCCTTCATCGGTGCGATCACGGTGATCTCGCACGGCGATCCCACCGTCCTGCTCGGGCTTCATCTGAAGACGGGCGATGCGATGGCGCTCCTCGCAGCAGCCTGCTGGGCCATCTTCAACCTCTGCTCCCATTGGGCCACCCGCGTGCTGGCGCCATCGCGAGTGAACGTCGTGGTCTATAGTGCCAGCGCTATTCTTCTCGCCCTTGCAGCGCAGCCGGAAAATTTGTTCCGGCATCTTTTCGAGGCCACACCACGCGCGCTCTTCGCGGTCGCGGCGTTGGGCCTGCTCTCCTCGGCGTTGGCAGGCCAGCTCTTCCTCTTCGGCGTCCGCCGAATCGGCGTGAGCCGCTCAAGCAGCTTCATCTATCTGGTGCCGCCACTCACCGCGGTTCTGGCCGCGATTTTTCTTGGAGAACGGCTCGATACGGCGCAGCTCGTCGGCGGGGCCGCGGTTGTGTTCGGCGTCGTCCTCACCAGCCGCCGTTGAATTTGGCGGGCTAGCGACGCAACCAGATTTCATTCGAGAGCTGGTAAAGCCGCCGCAGGCCGTGATGCCGGGACGGCCACGGGGGCCGGCACCAGCGCCTCAAGCCGCTCGAGAGCGGTCGCGGCGGCGCGCACGGCTTCCCGATCCTCGCCCGAACCAAGCTCAAGCGTCAGCACTCCATCGGGCGTCAGCGAGGCCCTCGAATCGGGCCGTGCGACGAAATCCGCCAGCACAGCAATCGGAACCGGACACGAGGAATGGAGCCGGAGCGAGAGACGGCCCGTCCGTCGTCTCAGTTCCCGAACCTTGAGGCGTTTCAGACGGCGCCGCAGATCCATGACATCGAGCAGGGTTTCGACGATCAGCGGCAAGGGGCCGAAGCGATCCCGCAATTCGTCACCAAATAATTCGCGATCCTCGGGAAGCCGCAAGGCCGCCAGACGCCGGTACAGGATCAGGCGCTGATCGACATCGTCAACATATACTTCCGGGAGATAGGCCGCGACTCCAAGATGGACCTCTGGTTCGACATCCTCGTCGATCATCTCGCCGCGCAGTTCCTGCACGGCCTCTTCCATCATTTTGGTGTACATCTCGAAGCCCACAGCGGTGACGTGGCCGCTTTGCTCCTTGCCGAGCATATTGCCCGCGCCGCGGATCTCGAGATCGTGCGCCGCGATCCGGAAGCCACCGCCCAGCTCATCGATCTGCTGCAGCACCTCGAGACGACGCTGGGCATCTTTGGTCATGCGCCCCTCGCCCGGGACCAGCAGGTAGGCGTAGGCCCGGGCTGGTGAGCGACCAACACGCCCCCGCAGCTGATAGAGCTGCGCCAATCCGAAGGTATCGGCACGATCGATCAGGATCGTGTTTGCATTTGGAATATCGAGCCCCGACTCGATGATTGCCGTACACAAGAGCACATCAAATTCGTGCTTCATGAAGCCCACCATGAGCTTCTCCAGGGCGTGATCCCGCATCTGACCATGCGCCACCTGGATGCGCGCCTCGGGAACCACGGCGCGCAACTTCTCGGCACGACGCTCGATGGTCTCGACCCGGTTGTGCACGAAGAACACCTGCCCGCCGCGTTGCAGTTCGCGCAGGATGGCATCGCGAATGGCGTTATCGTCAGGCCGCGTCACCCAGGTCTGGATCGCCTGGCGATCCACCGGAGGGGTCTCGATCACCGAGAGATCGCGGATGCCGCTGAGCGAAAGTTCCAGCGTGCGCGGGATGGGGGTTGCACTGAGCGCCAGAACATCGACCGATTTCCGCAGCTGCTTGATCCGTTCCTTCTGCTTCACGCCGAAGCGATGCTCTTCGTCAATGATCAGCAGACCGAGGTTGGTGAACTCCACATCGGCCGAAAGCAGGCGATGCGTCCCGATCACCACATCGACGCCACCGCGCGCGACTTGCGCCAAGGTGGCGGCATTCTCAATCCGTGAACGGAAACTCGAGACCATCTCGATCCGCACCGGGTAGCCCTCGAAGCGGCGCCTGAAACTCTCGAAATGCTGCTGCGCCAGAACGGTCGTCGGCACCAGAACACCGACTTGTCGACCTTCCATTGCAACCACAAAAGCCGCCCGCATGGCGACTTCGGTTTTGCCGTAACCGACGTCACCACAGACCAGGCGGTCCATCGGCTTGGTGCCTCCCAGATCATCAAGAACTTCCCGGATGGCCCGGGCCTGATCCGGCGTCTCGTCGAAGGGGAAGCGCGCCTCGAACTCCTGGTACCAGGGATCGTCGGTCGAGAAAGCATGGCCGGCAGTGCGCTTGCGGGTTGCATAGAGTTCCAGCAACTCGGCCGCCATTGAGACGATGGATTCTTTTGTTTTTTTCTTTATCTTGTCCCAGCTCGCGCTGCCAAGCTTGTCCAGCGCCGGCGCTACACCGTCACCGCCCACATATTTCTGTACGACATTGACGCGGTCGACCGGTACATAGAGCCGATCACCGTTTGAATATTCCAGGTGGAGAAAATCGCCCTCGCCACCGCTCACCACCAGGTGCTTGAGGCCGTGGTAGCGCCCGATGCCGTGGTCGGCGTGGACGACGAAATCTTCCGGACGAAGCTGCTCCAGGTTGCGCATGACCTCGTCGAGCGAAAGGGCCACCGCCTGCCGCCGCCGGTGGTGGCGGTGCTCGCCGAAGAGGTTGGATTCGGCGATGCAAACCAACTGGTCTGCCGGCAGTTCGATCGATTCACCGAGCTCGCCGAGCAGCACAAAGGCCCCCGGAAAAGGCCGCGACGCCAGCGCTTCGGGCAGTACCTCGCCGGCGATCGCGATTTCGATCTGTTGCTTTTCGAGAATGTTTCTGAGGCGATCCGCCTGGGAGGCCGTGCCCACCACGAGCGCAACCCGGCGATCGGCCTCTGTCCAGCCGCGAATCCGTGCGGCGAGCCGCGCAAAGCCACTTTCGTCGCGCAGCAGCCGACCCGCATCCACATCAAGCGCTGATCTGACGTCGGCCTGAAGCGCATCAGTGCTGGTCGGGTCCGTCCAGTCCAGCGCGATTGCGGGCCGGCGGGTCAATGCGCTGAGCAGTTCCTCGGGCCGTTGAAAGAGGGCGACAGCATCCGGATGCGGCCGGCGCTCCTCCCAGGCGGCTTCGGCATGGCTCTCGATATTGCGCCACGCTTCTGCGGCCGCCTGCCCAACCTCGGCCACGCCATCCAGCACGACGAGCGTCGTCTCGGGGAGGTGATCCACCACAGGAACCAAATCGACGAAAAAAGGTGCCAGAAACTCCAGGCCGGGAACCGGCATGCCCTCGCGCACGGCTTCGAGGAAATCGAGCCGCTCCTGGCGCAACATCTCGAGATCGCGGGTGCGGACCTCAAGCGCTTCAAGTCGCGCCCGGTCGCGCCGCGCCGAGAGCGGCACCTCGGCGGCGGGCAAAATGAGCACATCCTCGCGCGTCGCGATCCGTCGCTGCGTGGCGCATTCGAAGGTGCGGATCGATTCGATCACTTCCCCGACCAGTTCGATCCGCACCGGGTCGGCGTGTCCGGTGACAAAGACGTCGAGCAAGCCACCGCGAACGGCCATCTCGCCGCGATCCTCGACCAGCGTGCGACGGCGGTAGCCCCAATCGGCCAAGCCCGCAGTCAATCCCCTTAATTCAAGAGTGTCGCCCTCGACGAAATAGCGGACCGCGTCGTCGAGGGCCGGCCGCGACATCACCCGTTGCAGTAGCGCCTCGACCGGCGTGACCACAATCGGATTGGCGCTCTGAGCGAGATGATAGAGCCCCTCGATCCGCAACGCCATGCTTTCAGCGCTGGGCGACATCGACGAGAGAGGGGGTACGTCCCAGCCCGGCAAGAGATGGATCCGGCGCGCCAGTGCATCGCCACTCGAGGCTTCGCCCAGGAAAAAACCGATATCGCGCACGAGTTCTTCGGCTCGTCGCAGATCTGCTGTCACAACCAATATCGGACGTGGCCCGGCACGATGCAGCACGGCGACAAAAGCCGCCCGGGCGCTGCCACGCAAGCTATGCACCGGACGCGTGCTGCCCGCCGCGATCCCCTCGCGAACAATCCGGCTGGCAAGCGCATCAAGGGATTGCCGCCCGGATACCACTTCGGTTTCGTTAAACGACATGAAGGTCTCGCGCCCGGAAATTGCGGCGTCAGCGACCCGGCCGACGCGGGGGTGGCAGGAGTCCGGTGGGACGCAGGGCACGATGCGCCCTTCCCGATTTCGGCAACACCGAAAGTGGCAGCCGACTGACCGTGCGTTGCGGCCGGCGAGACCCGCTGTCTTCCGGAGCCTCGGGCGCCAGGGCTGTCGGATGACCTTCAAGCCGATCGAGCCGCGCGGCGAGCAGCTTCATCTGCCGCCCGAGTTCGTCCTCGTCGCCGCGCAGCACAGTGCCCTGGACATCGACCACGCGGCCAAGACGGCCGACCAGATCGATCAAGCGGTCGAGCTGGTCGGTGGCGTCGCCGAGCCTGGCCCGAGCCATCGCGAGTTCGCGACCCAGTGCAGCCACGCCGCCCTCGAGACGGCGCAGACGCGCCGCGAGGAGATCGCGCGGCGCCGGACGGTCGGGTTGATCACGCACGGCCGGGGCCTAGCACCCGGACCCCTGCCCGCCCACGCACCGCTGGCGCCACGCTCTGCCTGAGAAACTCGATAATTCAACGAAACCGCACCAGAACAGGGACTTTTATTTTGGGCTGACGAGAGCTGGTCGTGCGCAGGACGATCAGGCCTTCATAGAGTCCGCTGTCCGGACGGCCCGCATGGCGAACGACCAGGGTGCCGCCACTCCCAGCCTCCGGCGCAGCCTCGAAGATCGCTTCAAAGTTGCCATCGACGACTTCAACGGCCTCGATCGTAACCCCCTCGACGGCAAAGCCGATCGCTGCCCTGCCGGTTGCAGACGAGCCCCGGCTTGCGTCGGCAAGCCATAAAATATCGGGACTGACGCTGATATCCGGCACGACGTCGGCCCGCAGCTCGAGAACCAGCCGTGGACGCGCGGGATCGCTGGTCGCAACGGCGGCGGCCAAGCGGAGCGGGCCCGAAGCCAGAGGATCTTCAAGGGCGAGCCGAATCCGGGCGGTCTTGCGCGCCGGAACGACTCCGCCATCGAGAAGATTGATCCCACATTCGCAGGACGCTCTCGCCAAACGCAACTCAAGCGGCGTGTCGAGGGAATTTTCAATCAAAAAAATATACTCGACAGCATCTCCGACCCGGAGGCGGCCGAGATCGACGGTCTGCACCGCCGCGCGGGGATCCAGCCGGGCCCCTGATGGCGGCAACGGGCCGCGCTGCGCGACGCAGCCCACGCCGAGCAGAAGAGCCAGAATCAACAGCCCGGCCTTCGGCCTCATCCCGGCTGTTTTCGAATGCGAACGGATCATGCGCTCTGCCGAGAATCGGCTACACCGGCTGGCCACGCAAGCTTTGTCGGGATGACGTCGGCCGAGCATGCGCCTGTGCTGCCGAGAATCGACCAGACCGGCTGGCTGCGCAAGGCCCTCGGGTCCAGACTTCGGCGCCACGCAGAGTTCGAGCTGTTCGCACTGCGGTGGCGTCCTCGAGCGGCGACGGGTTCGGGTGCGCTGGAACATCAGGGCGACCCTTCTCGGAGCCACCTTGCTCAGTGCCTCGATCGGGCTCGCGCCGCAGATGAGCGATCTGCTGGAACGGCGGCACGGTGGACTGGCGCACCTGCTTGCATGGCTGGGCCTGACCGGCGGAGTCGGCCTGCTGGCGCTGGATTGCGGCGTCAACTATTTTGACACGGCTCCGGATTACAGCCACGAGCTTTCCGAGCGCACCCTCGGCCAAGCCATTTACCAATACGGCGAACGAGACCGGCTTTTTACCGCAACCAAATTTTGATAAAACGAAGGCCACCTGGCGATCGGCACACCCGTGCCCGAAATCCTGCGGGCAGTCGAGAGTCGCCTGAAGAGGCTTGGCACCGATTATGTCGATCTGCCGCATAATCCAGCCCTGTGATCGGGTCGAGCGCCTGCTCGATCCCAATTTGCACAAAACTTTCGACCGTTTGCGCGAACAGGGCAAGGCCCGTTTCCTGGGCATGAGGTTACATACGCCCAGGCGACCTTCCGCTGGGTGCTGCAGAACCCGTCCGTTTCCTCCCTGGTGATTTCAGTCTACGACAAACGCCAGTGCGACGAATATCTCTTCGCCTCCGGCCAGGTCCCTTCGAAAACCGACCAGGCCCTGCGGCAGCGCTACGACCGGCTCGCGAGCGCTGATTATTGCCGCCCGCACTGCGGCATGTGCCTGCCTGCACGGGCTGCCAATCGACGTCGCCTTGCGCTGCGATATGTATTTTGAATATTACGGTGACCAGCCGCGCGCGCAGGAAAATACCAGAAGCTCGTTGCGACGGGACTCGATGCCGGACGCTGCGCCACCTGCCCTGCGCCGTGCTCGGGTGCGTGTCCGTTCGAGCTGCCGACCCGCGCCAAGATGGTTCGCGCCCACGAGCGATTGCAATCGGTCTGAGCAGCAACGGCAACCGTTCCTACGCCGAGCATCCAGATCCGCGATCTGCTAGTGACGTCTGCGTGTTGAAACCGATCCCCCTTAGCCGAATTTCGCCCCTCGCTATCGCGGCAATCCTTCTTGCCGTGCTTACCGGTTCCGCCCTGGTTCGCGATGCGAAGGCCGACGTCTACGCAACGCCGCATTGCACGCTGAGTGCCGATGTCGAGACCAACTTTATCACGATCGTGCCACCCGGCGGCACTCTCGACGATGCCCTCATCGTGCCGCTCATGGATGTCGGCGGCGCCAGACCCGGCGATCTGATCCAACTCAATCGCGGGCTCGAGGGCCCGGGGCCGCACGCCCGCGTCGTCGAACGGCAAGCCGCAAAATGCCAAAGCGTGTACGATCTGGCGCGACAGATCGAAACCCACCACGAGGGGGCTCATGCGGGGCACGCCGCTCACGCCGCCGAAGCGCCGACCGGGGCCTCCGCCAACGCCGTCAAGCCGTCCGACCACGCACAGCATGGCGCAGCAAGCGCCCCGACCCCGGCTGCCGACTGATCGCGCAACCCCGACCCGGCGCTTCGCCGTGGCAGCTGGCTCAAGCGCGCGGGCCGAGAACCCGCCGGACCATTGGTTCGAACTCCACCAAGGGCAGCGTCTCGCCCTTTGGCTCGAAAGCCCGTTGATCGTAAAGCTCACAAAATTCGGCCGTGTCGTCGAAGTACTGGTGGCTGCGGTAGCGGTCGCGGGCGTTGCGGTCGCCACCGATCAAATGCCAGAAATAATAGCCCTGGAAGACGCCGTGCTTCTCAACGATCCAATGGTTGCGCTCGGAGACGAAAGGCTTCAGGATCGCCGCCGCCAGATCCGGATGGTTGTTGGGACAGAGCGTGTCGCCGATATCGTGCAGCAAAGCGCAAACGACATACTCCTCGTCGCGCCCGTCAAGCAGGGCGCGTGTCGCGGTTTGCAGGCTATGCGTCAAGCGATCAACCGCAAAGCCACCAAAATCGCCGCCGAGCAGGCCAAGGTGCAGCAGCACGCGATCCGGCAAAGCACGCGCAAACGGTTCGTGATGGCGCATGATGATCTGCCAATCCTCGGCAGTTCCCTCGGCCATCTGCTGGAACGACGCGCGTTCGGTTTGGCTCTCGCTGGTGTCCATATCGACCTCCTAGTCTGCCGCCCGGCTTAGCAGAGGCGCAACGCCAGCGAAGCCCAGGCAGGGACGAGCCGTTCAACTGCACCTCCAGTTGCTGCATCCTCGCCGATGGCGCAACGCGGGCGAAGCGCGGACAGGGGCGAGCAACTCAGAGGCGCGGGCCAGTCGGTGGTCCGACAACCCAGCCGCTGCCCTCGGGATCCTGGTACCAGCCGCCCGCGGCATGCGTGCCCCCATCGACATGCAGCACCGTACCCGTCACATAGCGGGCCAGATCGGATGCCAAAAAGACCGCTGGACCCGCGATTTCGTCGGGCTCGGCCGCGCGACCTAGCGGCACGATCCACCGATGGCGCTCGAGCATTTC
>VFKT01000211.1 GCA_009885395.1 Deltaproteobacteria bacterium
CGACGACTACTACAACAAAGGGGCATCTTCCGAGCCCGGGGTCGCCGAGGTGATCGTGGCCAAGCAGCGCAACGGCCCCACCGGCGTGGCCAAGTTGGCGTTCCGGGGCGAGTACACTCTTTTTCAGAACTTGAACCAGAATGAACAGGAGCACGCCGGAGACTCTTATGGCGATTTTGAGATGTGACGAAATTGCGGCCTGAAGGCCTTTTACCTGAAGTTGCCCGCACGCGGCAGGGCGAAAATGGCGCGAGTCAGCGCCAGCGGCGCTTCGGCGCGGGAGAGGGCGCTGATCATGGCGACGGCGTCGGCACCTCTGGTCAGAATGGGCCCGGCGCGTTCGAGGTTGATGCCGCCGATGGCGACAATCGGCAGACGCGTCCGACGTCGTGTCGCGGCGAGGAGTTCGAGCGAACGGGGCGTGGTGAGGGCGTCGGCCTTGCTGCCTGTTGCGAACATGGGGCCGAAGCCGATGTAATCGGCACCCGCAGCCTCGGCGGCTGCGGCCTCCTCAGGATCGTGGGTGGAGACGCCAATGACAAACGGCGGTCGAGCGAGTTGCCGCGCAGCCGCGATGGGCAGGTCGTTCTGCCCCAGATGAACGCCTGCGGCACCAGCGAGAAGGGCGATATCGAGTCGGTCATTGACGATCAACCGACCTCCCAGGGGTGTCAATTCCGCAACCAGATTGCGCGCCAGATCGAGCGTCACTGCCGAGTCGCCGTTCTTATGTCGGAGTTGCAGCCATGTGCAACCGGCTTGACAAAGCAGGTGCGCCAGCGCCCGCGGACGGCGCTGCTCCCGGTCTCCGGAATCACCGGAAATATCAAGAATTGGATAGAGGACGGGTAGATTCATCGCGATTTCCGCCAGGCGGCGGGCGCAGGCCAAGCCATGCCGGGACGAGGTCACGGACCAGATAGAGGGCGAGTTTGAGAGTCTCGTTGGTGGTCCGGATCAAGGGCTCTTCTTCAAGCCACCAGAGGTCTTCGGGCGCATAGGGCTGGCCGCAGCTGGCGATCTGGAGACGGGTACCAAGAGGTTCAAGGGCGAGTCGGGTCGTCCAGAGCGCGCGTAGCGAATGCGAGGGCGAAGTGACGATCGTTACCGAGCGGAGTTTCGTCAAGCGAAGCCATCTGGCGAGCACCCCGGCGTCCTCCCAGGTGCTTGTCCCCTCGGCAAGGACGATGACGGCTTCGGCTGGAACGCCGGCCTGAAGCGCGATCCGGGCGTTGAGTTCGGCATCGGGGATCCTCATCCCGAGGGCCTCGAGTTGCGATGCCACACGTCCGCCTGAGAAGACCACCACAGGTGCCAGCCCTTCCTGATGCAGGCGGGCGGCGCAGCGGGCCCGCTGCGGCAGGTTGCCGGGGAAAACAAAGAGGGCGTCGGCCGGCTCGAGTGGATCGGAACGGGTGGCGAGGATCTGCGGTACCCAGGGCAGCACGGCGAGCAGGACAAGAGAGAAACCGAGCCGCCGTACCGTGCGGGATTTCAAGCCGGCACGCCGGGGAGAAGGCGCCGCAGGACACGTGCGGCCGCCGGAGAGCGGCGCTCGACCACGCCGCAGGCCGTGATCAGATCCTTGGTCTCGAAGAACCCGCCGTAGAGCAGGGCGGCCGGGTAGGCGATTACAAGGAAAGATTTTATGAATAGCCGGAAAAACAGATCGTCACCAGCGACAGCGAAGGTGGCCCCATACACCCCGCCGGCGGAGGCCACCACGATGCCGAGTCGGGTCCATTCATAGGCCACGGGGTAGAGCCGACGCGAGAGGATGAAGGTCATGATGGCCTGCACCAGAAATCCGAAAAAAGTCGCCCAGGCGGCCCCAATGGCGCCGTATTTCGGGATCAGCAGAAAATTGAGGCCCAGGTTGATCACCGCCGCGGTGCAGATCGTGTAGGTTCGCAGAATTGTCCGCTTGAAAAAGGGCGGACCGATGTTGATCATGAAGGTCACGCCATCGAGGCACATCGCCAGAGCGACGATCGGGACGATTGCGGTGGCGGCCGCATAGGTCGGTGGTGCCATGATCGCGATCAACTCGGGCGAGAAGGCGGCCAGACCGAGCCAGAGGAAAGCCAGGATCGCGAGGTAGTAGCTCGTCATCTGCGAATAGAGCTGCGGCGCGTTCGGCTCCTTGCGATGGGAGAAGAGGAACTGCGGCCAGGAGAGCTGGAAGGCCGTCACGACGAAGGTGATGATTTCGCCGAAACGATAGCCCAATGAGTAGATGCCGACGTCCTCGACGGTGTGGTAGGTGCGCAGGAACCAGCGGTCGGCGAGATCGAGGGCAAACGCGGCGATGCCGGCCGGAACGAGCGGCAGGCCAAAGACCAATTGTTCCTTGATGTCGCCCCAACGGAAGCCCGAGCGCAACATCCGCAAGGTGGTGCCGATCAGGAGCAGGCACATGATGAATTCGCCGACGAATTGGCTCAGGATCACGCCGGTCGCACCCATATGGAGTACGGCGACGAAACCCAGAGCAAGCCCTGTGGCGAGGCCGTTGCGCAGCAGCGACCAGATGGCGTAGCGTTTCGATTGATCGCCGGCCCGCATGATCGAAAACGGCATGCGCAGCAATATTTTGGCGAGGACGGTTCCCGTGCCGATCGCGACCAGCAGCCACCAGGCACCCGTGCCGGTCAGCCATTCGGAGATCTCGGTCGAAAAGCCCAGCGGCAGACTCGAGATCGGGATCGCGACCAGCAGAACGATCCAGAGCGAGGCGGCGACCACCCGTTCGCGGTGTTCCTCGGTGTCACGTTCGTAATAGAAACGGAAGAGGGTGACGCTTTGGCCGAGATTCATCAGAACGAAAAGCGCCTGGGTGTACATGGAGATCAGCGCCATCACGCCGTAATCCTCCGGCGAGAGGTAGCGGGTGTAGAGCGGGATCAGCAGAAAGCCGATGATTTTGATCCCGTAGTTCCCCAAGCCATAGATGAGGGTATGGCCGAGAAGGGTTTTGAACTTGCCGAACATGCGCTGTCTGTTTCTCGTCGGAGCGGTCGAACGGGTGTAGCGGACAAAGCGGTTCAGCTGAACCGATTCGGGCACCGCACGATGAACGAGCCCACCCCCGGCTCGCCAGACCTCGGCCGGCCCGGAGAGGAGAGCCTTCGGTCCTGGCGACGAGGGCCATGGTCACCACGACGCTGGCCGAGAAGGAGCCGCCTCGGAGAGAAACTCCTTCAAGCGTGCCGACGCCTCGGGCGAGTTCAGACGGCGGTGGAGTTGGCCCCCGGGTGCCGAAGGCAGCCGCATGCGTCGGGGCCGCAGGCGTGGCGAGTACGGCTCGGCGAGGCCCTTCTCTGTGCAGGGTTGATGATGCTGATTCTCGCTGCCCCGACGATCGGTGCTGAATGTGGCGGCAAGCACGAGTGTCGTTGCGGCGACCGGGTGGTGCGAGATACGCGCCTCTCACGCTCCCTCGGGCCCTGCCGTGCCGACGGACTGACGGTGGCCAAAGGGGTCGTGCTCGACGGCAACGGCAACGCGCTGCGCGGGGCCGGCACCAAGGGATCGGCCGGAATCCGCCTGCCGTCTGGCTCTATAGGTGCGGTTGTCAGAAATTTGGAAGTGACGAGGTTCGAGCGCGGGATCCGTTTTCTTGGTGTGCGCGGCGCTCGGGTCGAGGGGGGAGAAGTCCACCACAACGGCGATGTCCGTCGCCGTAAGGGCTACGGCATCGACCTCGCCGACGGCGCTTCTGGCAATACGGTGATTGGAACGAAGATCCATTCCAATGCCGATGAGGGTCTCCACGTCGGCACGGGGGCGAATGAGAACCGCTTCCGCGACTTGAAGGTCTGGGGCAACGGGCGGGAAAACGTATATTTCCTGGGGAATTCGGGGAACCGTTTCGAGGGCGGGGAGCTTGGCGCTTCGGGAGAGGCGAGCGTCTATATCAAGAATGCACGGGCGACCCGGCTTTCCGATGTTTCGCTCAAGGATGGGATCGTCCAGATCCGGGGGAGTTCGAGTGGCACCATGCTCTCGGCTCTCCGCATCGCCGAGGGCAGCATCGTGGTTGAGCCCTACCGGGGGCGGGGAGGGCCGCCCGGTACGCCTACGGGGACCCGGATCGAGGGGGGTAGCATAGCGGGTTCGGGCAGCTGTCTCCGTCTTGACGGAGCAACCGACACCATTCTACGCGGGACACGGCTTGACTGCCATCCCGAGTTGCGGATCGGTGGCGGCGCCGATCTCCAGGCCGAGGGCCTGGTCGCCGCGCGCATCCGTTGTGGTGGAACAGGTCGGGTCACCGGGCTTGTCGCCTCGCGCTTGCTCTTTCTCGATTCCGACGGCTTACCAGCGGCGGGGGTTCTGGTCCTTACGGCGAGCGGTCTTGAGCTGGGCAAATCCGATCGCCAAGGCCGAATCGCCGGATCGATTCCCGCTTGGGAACTTGTTTGCCCGGCTCGGGTCGAGAGAAGGGTGCGGCTCAGCGCGAAGCAAGGAGACTGGACGCGGCCGGTCGCGGCGGGCGACACGGTTGCTGTGGTGGTCAGCGATTGAGGGTGCGGCGTCGATCGGCTCGCGC
>VFKT01000048.1 GCA_009885395.1 Deltaproteobacteria bacterium
ATAGCTTGAAAGGGATGGTGATGCGGACTGCCGTCCCTTGCCCAGGATTTGATGACCGACGCGGGGGATACCCCGCCCGGGTCGATCCTTCAACTTCTCCGAGCCCACCACCAGCACGATATCGTGCTGGCCAGATGCCACCGCCAGGCAGGCGTTGCGGAAAGCGTCGGTTCCAGTCGCACAGAAATTTTCGACGCGCGTCACCGGCCGGTTGTAAAGCCGCAGTGGATCAGCGAGCGAGATACCGGCCTTGCCGCCCTGGGCGTGCGGCAAATAGGTGCCGATATAGGCCGCATCGATCTGCGCCGGATCGATCCCGGCATCGTCGTAGGCCTCGAAAGCCGCATCGCAAACCTGATCCTCGTAGGTTTTCTCGTAGAGGTCGCCAAATTTCGTGCAGCCGACACCGATCACGGCGACCTGATCCCGGATCGATTTCATGCCGGTCTCGCTTTCCAGAAGTAGTTGTAATTCTCGCCGCCCGCGTGCAGGCGGCGGAAGGTGAGTTGGACCCGCGCGCCGATCGCAACCTCGTCGGGCGTCGCCTCGGTCATCTGGGCGTAGAACCGACCGCCACCATCAAGATCAACAACCGCCATGCCCATGGGATGTTCAAGGTTGGCCGCGAGGTAGTCCACGGTGCAGGTTAAGATTGTACCCATCCGTTTCAGCTTGACCGGATCCAGCGTATCCCGTTGCAAGCAACCGAGACAGACGCGCGCCTGCGGGTATTGGATCAAGCCACAGCGGGTGCAGCGCGAACCATAGAGCCGCACGTCCTGCTGCAACTCGCGCGCTTCGAGCACGTTCGAGATCAATTCGACCGGGGTATCGTCGCTGCCGAGCTGTCGTCGGTACTTGAGCCAGCGCTCGTAACTCGGCAGCGGCAGCCGTCGCGCCAGGGCTTCGGCAATCGGTGGTCGGACGGCCCCGGCGCCGGCGCCCTCCCGAGCCTTGAGGAGCACCGCTTCGGCGCCTTCGCCGAACGCGGCTGCAACGATGGCATCACCCGGCTTTGCCGTCTCCAGCGCCGACGCCGCCATCAGCAGCGCATCGGGCGAGCCAAGCACACCAATCTCGTCGATTCGCGAAGCCACAAGTTGACGTTTTGCATCGAGCCCCAGGGCGCGTGCCAGTTGCGCACCAGCCCGCGCATCGGGCACGCCCACCGCGAGGGCGGCGAGTTCAGTCGTGCCAACCCCATGCTCGTTCATCACCCGGCCGACCACCTCGCTCAGATCACGCACCCATCCGTGGCTCACTGCAAATCGGGCATCCTGCATCTGAACCGAGCGCCCAATATCGGTGCGCCATTGAAACGTGAACTCCTCGGCAACTGCCGCACTGCCAACGATCTCGGCGATACGCGCCTCGGCGTCCACCACGATGGCAATCGCCCCATCGCCGAAGAGCGGTTCGAGTTCGCTCTCGGGTTCGGTCGGACGACAATCGGAAACCGTCACCAGAACCCGTCGGCAGGCGCCACTCTCGACCGCCCGGGCCGCCGCCACCAGCGCCGCAAGGCCGCAGCGGACCGAGCCCGTGAAATCCGCCGTGCTGACCTCGCGGGCCAGGTCACAGGCGGTCGCGATCACGCTGGCGACCTGCTTTTCGCGATAGGGGGCCGACGTCGAGGCAAAAAAAAGTGCATCGATCCGCAGCGGATCGATCTGCTCCAGACAACGCGCCGCCGCCTCGACCGCCATCGTCAGAGCGTCTTCGTCGTGGTGCGCGACCGCCTTCTCGCCCCGCCCCGCCCGGCTGCCCCAGGCCTG
>VFKT01000167.1 GCA_009885395.1 Deltaproteobacteria bacterium
CCGCCGCCGTCGATCCAGCGCTGGACGGGGAAGGGATGGTCGGTGACGAAGCACGCCCCATAGCCCGCCGCTTCGGCCGAGCGCGCGATCTCGGCAATGCCATCGAAAGACGTGAACTCGGCGCCGGCGGTGACGCGATCGGTGGGCAGGGCGACGGAGAATTGCATGGTAATCTGGTCCGTTTCTACTCAGGCGACCGGGTAGCCGATAGTTTTTGTATGCAGGTACTCAAGGAACCCCTCGACGCCGTGTTCCCGCCCGATACCGCTTTCCTTGTAGCCGCCAAAAGGCGAGTCGGGCGCGAACCACATGCCGCCGTTGAGGGAGAGGGTGCCGGTGCGCAGCCGCGACGCGACGTCCCAGGCGCGGGCGGGAGAGCCCGACACGGCACCCGAGAGCCCGTAGCGCGAATCGTTGGCGATTCTGACGGCGTCGTCGTCTGTCTCGTAGGGGATGACGCTGAGCACCGGGCCGAAGATCTCCTCCCGGGCAATGGTCGAATCGGGCGCGACATCGGCGAAAAGGGTCGGCTCGACGAAGAAGCCGCGCGGCAGATGCGCCGGTCGGCCGCCACCGACCAGCAGGCGTGCGCCCTCGGCCTTGCCGGCTTCGATCAAGCCGAGCACCCGATCACGCTGCTTCGCATTGATCAGCGGGCCCATCAGGTTGGCGAGGTTGGTCGGGTCGCCGTAGCTGGTGCCGCGCATCACCTCGGTCAGGATTTCCAATCCCTCCTCGTAACGCGAGCGAGGTAGAAGAACTCTGGAGTTGATGGCGCAACCTTGGCCGGCGTGGGTGCAGATGCCCATCACCGCGGTGGGCAGGGCCGTGCTGAAATCGGCATCGTCAAGGACAATATGAGCCGATTTGCCCCCGAGTTCGAGGAAGATCCGCTTCAGCGTCTCCGCGCCGCGCGCCATGATACGCTTGCCCACCGCGGTCGAGCCGGTGAAGCTCACCATATCGATGCGCGGATCGGCGGTGAGGAAATCGCCGATAGCCCCGGGATCCTGCGCCGTGAGGACATTGAGCACCCCCGGTGGGAAATCCGTCTGCTCGGCCGCGAGACGTCCGAGCCAGCTTGCCGACCAGGGCGTGTCGGGGGCCGCCTTCAGGATGACCGTATTGCCGGCCGCAAGCGCCGGCACGATCTTCGAGAGGTTGAGCATCAAGGGGTAATTCCAGGGCGTGATCGCAGCGACGGTGCCAATCGGTTCGCGCACCACCCGACGCCGACTGCGGATGCCGAAAAACTCGTGTTCGGGGAGCTCGCGCGACCATTCGATCCGCTCGGCAAGGTCGGTATCAAAGGTCATGTCATTGATGCAGGAGTCCATCTGGATGGCGTAGGTCAAGGCAAGCGGCGTCCCGACTTCGGCGACGATCTGCTGCCGCAGGGTCTCGCGGGTGGCTTCCAGAGCCTGGCGAAGCTGTCGCAGGCAATGCTGTCGAAAGGGCAGATCGCGCGACCAATCGGTGCGGTCAAAGGCCCGACGGGCCGCGGCGACGGCTCGATCGGCATCGGCCACGGTGGCATCGGCGGCCGAGCCGATCCCCTCTTCCGTGGCCGGGTTGATGTTCGCGTAGCTGCGACCGGATTCGCTCGCACAAAGCGCTCCATCGATCAGCAATCGTTCTTCAGCTTCGAGATTCGCCATCGGCTTGTCGCTCTCCCTGCGCCACGAGCCCGTTGTTGAGGCTCTTCTGGGTGGCATTCGGGTAGCGCGACACCCGCATGAAGTCGATGGAAAGCTGACGGCTCCCGGCGCGGCGCGTCGACACCTTCAAAAACCGACTCCCGCCATCTACGGTCGATGGCATGAAGGGCCCGATCAGCGAGTTCATGGACCGAAATTTCCTCCACTTCAACGCCGCCGCGATGGTTGACGCGGCACGCGGTTGGTGCCGCCATGCCGATGCGGGGGGACGGATGCTGGTGACGCTCGCTGGAGCGATGAGTACGGCCGAACTCGGCATCAGCCTGGCCGAGCTGATTCGAGCCGGCCGGGTAGACGGGATCGTCTGCACCGGGGCCAATCTGGAGGAGGATCTCTTCAATCTGGTCGCGCACGACAGCTATGTGCGGATTCCGAATTACCGCGACCTGACCCCGGAGCAGGAGAAGGATCTGCTCGGTCGCCACCTCAATCGGGTGACCGATACCTGCATTCCCGAAGAGGAGGCGATGCGGGTCGTCGAGCGTTCGGTGCAGAAGCTCTGGGAAGAGGCGGATGCCGCCGGCGAGCGTTTTCTGCCGCACGAGTTCTTCTATCGCTTGATCCGCGACCGCACCTTTGCCGACAGCTATCAAATCGATCCGAAAAACAGTTGGTTGATCGCGGCTGCCGAGCGTGATCTGCCGCTTTTCGTCCCGGGCTGGGAGGATTCCACTCTCGGCAATATGTACGCCGCCCATTGCTTGCGCGGTAAAGTACGGAACCCGACCACCGTGCGGGGCGGCATCGAGTACATGATGCGGCTGGCCGATTGGTATCGGGCCAATTGCGGTGGTGGAGGAATCGGCTTTTTCCAGATCGGTGGCGGCATCGCCGGAGACTTCCCGATCTGTGTCGTGCCCATGCTGCATCAGGATCTGCAGCAGACCGATATTCCGATGTGGGCGTATTTTTGTCAGATCAGCGATTCAACCACCAGCTACGGCTCGTATTCCGGGGCGGTTCCGAACGAAAAAATCACCTGGGGCAAGCTCGACGTCGACACGCCGCGCTTTGTCATCGAATCCGATGCGACCATCGTTGCTCCTCTGATCTTCGCCTACGTGCTGGGGAACTGAGCCGCGATCGCCGCCCGACCGCGGGTTCGCGACAGGCTTTCGGTACCGCTCAGGGCGGGTCCTGGTGCGAATTTTTATTGACGATCTCGATCAAAGTTTTGTAGAACACCGGAAATTCGTCGAGATTCGACAGCGGGATCCGCTCGTCGAGGCCGTGGATCCGCGCCAGATCTTCCGCGTTCAGCCGCATCGGCAGGAATCGATAGACCTGCTCGGCGATGCCTTCGAAATGTTTGGCATCGGTGCCGCCGATCGTCAGCCCAGGGGCAACCACGGCGTCTGGCATGACGCGGGCAAGGGTTTCGGACATCGACTCCCAGCCAATACCGCGGGTGCTCGAGACCCGGCTCGGGGCACTGCTGCCCTGCGTGACGACCTCGATCGTGATGCCCTCGTCATCGACGCTTCTCTGTACATGGTCGAGGACATCCTGCGGGCTGTCCCCGGGCAGCAAGCGAAAGTTCACTGTCGCCACGGCCTCCTCGGGAAGGACGTTCTCGGCAACGCCGCCCGAGATCATCGTGACGGCCATCGTGGTGCGAATCTGGGCGGCCGTCGCGGGCTTGCTTTCGAGGAGATGGCGGACCAGCGGCGAGGTCAGCCAGAGGGCACGCAGCGCGAGTCCCTGGGCGCCGGGCATATGCGGCGCCAGCGCCTCGAGCCCCGAGCGCATCGGATCATCAAGGCGCGACGGCAGTGGCGAGTCCTCGAGTCGGGCGATGGCGCGGGCCAGTTGGCCGATCGCGGTGTGCTCGGGCGGCATGGAAGAATGCCCGCCCGGGCCCTGGCTGCGAAGCCGAATCGTCAGGTAGCCTTTTTCGGCGAGGCCGATCATTGCAACCGGGCGACTGACACCGACGATTGCACCGTCGATCACGGCGTAGCCTTCGTCGAGCAGGAAGACCGGACGGATGTTGCGTTGCTTCAAGGTCGCGGCAACCAGGGCTGCCCCGGCACTGCCGCCGGTCTCCTCGTCGCCGCCAAGCGCAACCAGCAAGGTGCGTTCGGGGGTGTAGCCGCCCTCGAGCAAGCTCTCGATCGCAGCCAGGATGCCGACGGCGGAACTTTTATCGTCGAGAGTTCCACGGCCCCAGAGAGCGCCTTGGACGACTTCGCCAGAGAAGGGCGGCACCTTCCAATTTTTCTCTGTACCGGGATCGACCGGGACGACATCGAGATGGGCGAGCAGCATGAAGGGGGCGAGCGCAGACCGGCCTGGCCATTTGAGCAGAAGGCTGGTGCCGATGGGCTCGATGTCCAGAGTCGAGAAGGTCCGCGGGAAGGCCTGCTTGAGTTTCGCATGGACGCGCTTGAACGTTTCGGGCGGCGCGCCGGCGACGGTGGGCTCCTGAACGATGGCGGCGAGTGCCGCCCGGGTCCGCGCGAGTTCGTCTGCGTTGAGGACGGCTGGCGGCGGCAAAGGGCCGGAAGGACCGGCTTCGGCGGCCGCGGCGACGACGAGTCCGGCGAAGATCGCTAGCCGCAGGCTCCGCGGGCCGCGGGCGGGCCGGGAGCGTTGATGATGCTGGCGCAGGAAGGGCTGTCGACTACGGCAAAGGGAGGTGCTGTTCACGGCTTCGCCGGTAGCAGGAATACGTCGACCCGGACGAACGTTCTCGGGCACCGCGCGCGCGACGCAATCCTATGGCTTTAGCCGCCGCTGCTGCGGGTCGCGGCCGAGCCCGGTCGGCCGGGAAGCCTCCTCCTGAACGGAACGCCTGATAGGTCCCCGGGCCTCTTGGCTTGAGAAGAAACGACACCTCGGCTAGCGGCGCTGCAATCGACACCGTGCGGGCGAAGCCAGAATTGAAGGGCCGAGATCAGCTCGACCCGGGTTCAGGCAACACCTCTCGACGCGGTGCAGAACCAGGCCTTTGGAGGGCAGCACGATGGCAATCAAACAGGGCGAAAAAGTTCCTGACATCAAGGTGACCGAGATGCGCGACGGCCAGCCGACACCGGTTTCGCTGGCGGAACTCTCGGCCGGCCGCCGGGTCGTGGTCTTTGCTGTGCCGGGGGCCTTCACGCCGACCTGCACCGCGAAGCATCTCCCGGGTTATGTCGAGCAGGCGGCGGCGCTCAACGCCAAGGGGGTCGACGAGGTGGTCTGCCTGGCGGTGAACGATGCCTTTGTGATGGATGCCTGGGGTCGCCAGGCCGGGGCAGCCGGCAAGGTCCGGATGCTCGGGGACGGCAACGGGGAACTTACCCGGGCGCTCGGTCTGACCATGGACGGCAGCAAATTTGGCCTCGGCGAACGTTCACAGCGCTACGCGATGGTCGTTCGGGACGGTACGGTCGAGGCTCTGATGGTCGAGCCTGGCCCCGGTCTCAGCGTTTCGAGCGCTGCGTCGGTTCTCGAAACGCTCTAGCCCGCCGGCGGGCACGCGACGGGGCTCCCCATGCCCCCTCGCTGCC
>VFKT01000280.1 GCA_009885395.1 Deltaproteobacteria bacterium
CACCGACTCCGGTCTGCACGGATCTCTACGAGCCCAATGGAACGCTCTCGACAGCCTATGGCCCGCTGGTTTCCGGGGCCACCTACAATGGCAGGATTTGCACCACCAAGGATCGCGACGTTTTCAAAATCAAGGTGACCGCAGCCGGCAGCATCGTGCTCTCCCTCGTTGTTCCGGCCTCAGTCGACTACGACCTTGAGCTTTACTCACCCTCCGGCACAAGGGTCGCGAGGTCAATCAAAGGGGCGGGCTTGACTGAACAGATCAATTACCCGGCGACCACGATCGGCACCTACTTTATTCGGATACTGGGCTATGCTGGTGCGTTCAACACCACAGCAACCTACGCATTGACTGGGACATGGCCCACGCCCCCGACCCTGCGGGCCCCATTGCGCACGTCGCCCACGACCCCAGGCCTGATTTACAAGGGTGTGGCACGAGCACGTCGGACGGCCAGGTAAAGAAGAATCCCGCCTCAGCCCTGCTTCGCGGCAACCTGCAACGGTACGACCACCATCCTGCTGCGGCGGGCGGCCAGCGCACGAGCCTGCCCGGTCGCACGCGCGGCCAGCGCGGTCTCGCCCTGATCTGCGAGCGCTTGACCGAGGGCGAGATGTGCCTCAACGGAATTCGAGTCGAGTGCCACCGCCCGATGGATCAACTCCGAGCCCTCGTCCGAATCGCCACCCAGGAGCCAGGGCAGCCGCACCAGCAGCATACCCTTGGCGATCAGGGCCTCGAGAAAATTGGGCTCACTCTCAAGCGCGTATTCGATCGCCTGGCGCAGGCGCGGCAGACTCTTCAGGCCAAAGAGACCGACACCCTCGATCTCGACGCGGCGGCCGATGCTGCAGAAAACAGCGAAATTCGCTTTGGCATCAAGCGGGTTGGCGAGCAGCGCCACCTCGGCCAGCGCCAAGGCCTGACCGAGCCGATCCAGGGCGGTCGTACCGGGCGGCATCACCGCCGCCTCGCTGCAGAGCACGGCGGCGCGGCGCCCGGCTTCGCTACCGCTCGGGTCATCCAGCCGAACGAGAGTCTGCGCGTCGACCGTCGACGCGAACGAGGCCGCGACAGCCCAGACGGCGAAGCGAACAACTCGAAGCGGACTGGCCATCAGACTTGAACGTCTGTCGCAAACCGGGTGCCAGCAGAGCTGCCGCTCAAATCTGCGGGGAACTGCATTCGAGGAGCGGCCGAGGACAGCGCCCATCCACCGGGATTCGCGTCTCTACAGGCCTGCGGAGACGCTTCGGTTTTTGGCAAAAATTCTGAATTCATTCTGAGTCTGGTCCAAAAACGTCCGGCCTGCACAGGGCCGCATGATTCCGACGACACGGCCCGGGTGGAGCCCAGGCTTCCCTGCTCCTGGTGGAAGGCGGTCGGCAGACGTACCAGATGGTCAAGACACGGCCCGGGTAGAGCCCAGGCTTCCCTGCTCCCCCAGGCCCAGCAAAACGGACGAAAGCCTCGCACGGCTGCGCCCCGTTGCATCCTTGCCACGACGGCAACGGGAACGGGAACGGCGATCTCGCTCGGGTCGCGCAGCTTGCATCAGGCAGGAGGGCAAACCCTCAACTCGACGCGCTACCCACGACGCCCCCCTTCACCGCGGCCTTGGCCCCACGTGAGGGCGGGCAAAACGCCTCGCCCCTGATCCGCGATCGCCCGCTCCAGGGCGCGCTGCGCCGCCGCAGAAGTCGGACCGAGGACCGGGGCAGGGCTGATGAACTCCAGCCCGGCGTCGGTATCACCACCCAGCAGCCAGGGCAGCCGAATCACGAAGGCACCCATGGCGATCAGCGCATCGACAAATCTGCGCTCGGTCTCCAATGCCTGTTCGATCGGGTCCGGCAGGCGTGGCAGCCTCTTCAGACAGTCCGGGCTCTAAACCGCGCCGGACCGCCGAAGCCCGGAGCTTGGAGTCCCGCTCCGGCCAGCTTCGGCGGTTATCACTTTCAAGATGGAACTTGGCGTCCCGCCTCAAACCCCTGGGCGAACCAGATCGGCGTAAAGCGCCTGCACCCGCGCCGCCAGCACCGGCCAGGCGTAGCGCGTCTCGGCCTTGCGACGTCCCGCCTCGCCAAGACGCAACGCTAGATCGCGGTGGTCGAAGAGCTGTCCGAGGCGCGTCGCAAAGTCCGCAGCATCGCGGCAGAGGAAACCGTCGTGGCCGTCCTCGATCACAGCACTGACCGGCCCGCAACCCGCATTGCCCAGCACGGGTTTCCGTCGCATCCAGGCTTCGAGCAGCACAAAGCCAAAGCTCTCGTGCTGGGAGGGATGGATCAACACATCGCAGGCATCGTGCGCGTCGCGCAGCTCGGCCTCGTCGAGCCGACCGAGCTGGCAGACCCGCGACGAGGCAATCGGCTGACGATCGACATCGGCACCCACCAGCACCAATACGGCATCGTCCCGCCCCAGCCGCTCGATTGCCTCGACCGCCAGATCCCAACGCTTACCCGCTTCCTTGCGGCCGACGAACAAGGCGATGCGCTTTGTGCCGAAACCATGCCGCGCACGAAAGCGCGCCCCCGAGATCGCTGAATCATTCCAAAGTTTCACATCGACGCCAACACCGATTTCCTCAGAGCGGGCACGCGGCAGATGACGCTCGAAAAGCGCACGCGTATAAGCGGTCTGCACGAGTACCGCGTCGGCGCGCTCGAAGGTCCGGTAGATCTCGCCAAAATGGTGGTAGGGATCGTCGGGATGAAACAGCGGCAGCACAACAAGCGGACATTTCAACAAGGGTCGCAGCAGCCCGGCCCACCAGGGCAAAGCAAAAGGCGAGAAGCCCACCAGCGCCACATCGGCGTCGCGAGAACGGCGAATCAGCTCATAGAGCAGTGCCAGCGGATTGGGGCCACGCCCGATCAGCGAAAGAATATCGTAGGCACGCGGTCGAGCGAGTGCGCGCTGCCATTGTCGATCGACGAAATCATTCGCACCGGGCGCAATGATGCCATCGCGCGCGGCTTCGCGCGCCCAGCGCCGCAAAATCAAACCTGAGGTCGCGCGACCCACCCGAGTGGGGAGCGAACAATGGGCACCGAAGCGTTGCAGGGATCCGTCGGCCGTCGACCCGGCCGGCCAATCGTCGGGCCATTTCAGCCCGAATGCCGACGGCGCTTCGAGTCGCCGGGTGCGAGTCGTCAGCACGTCCACCTCGACCCCGAGCAAACGCAATTCGTCGGTGAGCCGCTGCTGGTAGCGCGCCGCTCCATCTATCAGGTCGCCGCCGTAGAACGGGAAGACGTGCAGGGCCTTCACGGGGTGTCGCCGACAAAAGAGGCTTCGGCCATTGCAACTCCGAGCAGCCGGCCATCCACCGCCCGCCACGGGTCTGCGGCCACCACCTGCACCTCATACAGACCAGGCCCGAGGTCGACCGCGATCTGGCGCCGAGTCCATTTCGGCGGCACGGCGAGGGATGGCCACACAAGCAGCGGCTCTATCTCACCGAATCGTCGCACCAAAAGTTGCACACGGCTGCCAAACGACGCGGCCCGCAATACAAGTTCAAGACCCTGCGCCGAGCTGCCGACACGCAGCAGCAGGGAAGCCTCGGGAGCGCTCCAGCGGGCCCGGCAGCCATCAATTAATTCCGGCTGGAACCAGCCATAGACGAGATATGCGGGAGCCGCCCCGTCTGCCATGCAAAGGGCACTCGAAACCTGGTCGGTATCTGCCGTGCAGACGTGTTCCTCGGGAAGTGGATCGGGAAAGGGCCGCCAGCTGCGCTCGACCAGCCCCCAGTAGCGCTCCGGATGAACCTTGATCCTGCGGCGAATGCCGAGCGCCGAGGGCAGATGAACCAGATTCCAGAGCCAGGCACGAAACGGGACACGGGCAAACCCGGCCATTCCGAAGTAGTTGCGCAGATGTGTCTCGCCGCCCAACCAACGCGGCAGGTGGCGCTTCGGTCCGTATTTGAGCATGGTGCGTATGCGGTTGCGTTCGCAAAGCAGGGCTTTTTCAGGCGCCACGCCCGACGAGCTGCCGTAATCGTGGTCGATGCAAGCCTCGGCACAGACCACCACCCGCTGACCAAGGTTCCAAACCCGAATGCCGACCTCGACATCATCATAATAATTTCGAATCGCCGGATCGAGCGGTGCGATTGCCTCCCAGGTCGAGCGCCGCACCAGCATGCCGCAACCCATCGGGTAGAGAGCTTCGCTGGGCAGTGCTGCGAATTCGAGCGCGCGCCGGAAGCTGAAATCGCCTCCGTAGCCGCGCAGGTTCAGCGTACCCCCGGCGCCGTTGACCACACATTTATTGCGATTGAAAAAAACCAGGCTGGCCACGGCGCCAACCTCGGGATCGGCAAAGGGCAAAACGCCCTGTTCGAGCCAGGTCGGATGCGGATAGCCATCGTTGTCCACAAAAGCCAGAATTCGACCGCGCGCAGCGCGGGCGCCAATATCGCGCGCCACCGAGAGGCCGCGGTTGATCTCGCTGCGCAGGAATCGAATCTGGCCGCGCGCGGCGAAGCTCTCGGCCATTGCCGGACTCTCATCCTCTGAACCGTCATCCACCACGACGATCTCAAAGGAAGGGTGGCCCTGTGCGAGGATATGTTCGATGCAGCGCTGCAGCACCGCCGCACCGTTGTAGTTGCAGACGATGACACTGATCTCGGGTGCGTCGGTAATCACAGGTGCGTCGGTAATCGCAGGTGCGTCGGCGACCTCGGGTGTGTCGGCGATCACAGGTGCGTCGGCGACTGCCGGTCCTTCCGGCAGATCGCGCGCCCCACCCCCGCCAGGTACACCCGTCATCGGGTCGCCACGACGAAAAAGTCCGGGCCCCTGAAGAGCGCGTCGCGCAGCTCAGCCATGGCCAAGGCGGCCGACCCCGCCTTGTCCAAATCCTCTGCCCGACCGAGACTGAAGGCCGGGACATCGGCGAGGGGCGGGTGCGTATGAACCTCGATCGCGCCAAAGCCCGCCGCTTCGAGCATCGCAGCGAGCGTATCGGGATGGACCAGCCGAACGTGGGTCGGATCGCGCCAAAACCATCTCGCCAGCGAAAGCCAGGATTCCGGATGCAGCGTCTCAATCAAGATTCGACCACCAGGGGCAATCGCCCGGGCCGAAACCTCGAGGAACGCCGAGAGTTCGAGTGGCTCCAGATGTTCGACGAACTGGGCCGCGAACACCCCACCCAACGAGCCCGGCACCCGGGCAGCCAGCCAGGCGAGACCATCATCGCAAACCACCGACCGGCCTCGCACCCGGCAGGGGACAAGCACCCCTTCTTCGAGATCGACCCCAATCGCGTCGATCCCGGCTTCAGCGAGAACATCCAGAAATGCCCCGCGTCCACAGCCGGCATCCAGAACAGGCCCGGTTGCTGCAGCGAAAAATTGCACCAGGGCGCCGAGTCTGTCGCGCAGCATCGCCTGCGATCCCCGCACGCTCTCGTCAAACTCGCGGCGCGGCAACAATCTGCCATGCGCCTCGGCCAGTCGCTTGCGACGTCGGCTCGCGGCCTCCAACAAGGGATCGAGCGGGCCTGCGAGTGCGTCATCGAGGCGCTCTTCGAACAGCCGATCGCGTGCCGCGAGGCGTTGGTCGAGCCCTTGTTCGCGCGCGCTCTCCCGCTCGGCGACGGCGCCGGCAAAAGCCTCCAGATCCCGCTTCGAGCGGGCGAACCGGGCCTCGATCGCCTCATCGAGTCGCACGGCGAGATTCTGGTTACGCTCCTCGAACCCGAGCAGGGCGTCGACGAGCAGGCCTAGCGCCTGCCGTTGGCGCCGCGCGCGACCGGGCCAACGTGCAAGCCGCCCCAGCCAGGTGCGGGCCGGCACCAGCAGCTCCTGACTTGCCCGCCACGCCTCGGCGAGTGGATCCTGGTCGCGAAAGTCCCGCGCCAGTTGCGAGGGCCGTGGCTGCTCGCGGCGCCGCCGCAAGAGTTCGGCCTGCTGGGCGCCCAGCAGCCGGTTGACCTCGGGATGTGTCTCGATAGGAGGAAGCCGCACGAATGTTCCGCCAGATGCCCGGCTACCACCATCATCGGTGGCCGCCAAACGTCGCGCCAGCACACCGCGATCAGCACACCGCGATCAGCACACCGC
>VFKT01000030.1 GCA_009885395.1 Deltaproteobacteria bacterium
GGCCGTGCTGCAGCATTGGAATGGCGGCAAGGAGCTGCGCGCGACCACGGCCGATGAAGTCTCAAGGCATGTGTTGGCCTTTTCGCTGGGTGGATTGCAGGCGATCGGCGGCACACCAGGTCCGCGACCCGGCTTGCGCCGCACGGTCGATGCCCGCCGGAGAAGCAGCCCCAGTCGCGTACGCCGAAGGGTGCGCCTCGCATGAAAAGATCTGCGTCGCGGTCGAAGCGCGAGAGGTCGCACCGCTCGACCGTCTCCCGGAAAGACTGCTGTGTTCCGGCGAGCGTCGTGCGGTCGACCGTTGAGCGCTCACGCACATCGAAGACGGCCGACCTGGTACGCGAGCTGTGGCCGAGCGTCGTGCGGTCGATCCTTGAGCCCCCACGGTGCCGGGCAGCTTTCCTGCTCCTCGGCCTCGGCCTTTCCGGCTGCTCCGCGATACGATCGTTTTCAAGCCCAGAGGGTACGGGGGAGCGTTCGTCGGCCGAACGGAAGTCGGAGCTGGCCGAATTGACTGGGCCTTCAGGTTTCTGGACAGCGTCGCAAAAACGCGAGGCAGTCCCAAAGGAAAGCGCGTCTGGCGGCGTCGCCACGGAGCAGCCTGCGCCAACCCCAAAGGAAAGCGAGCGTCCGGGTCTGCGTCTCTCTCCGCTCGATCTGGCGACGGCACTTGACCTCGCGGCAACCGGCAATCGTCGCATCGCCGCGACCCGCGCCGAAGTGCGTGCAGCCGCCGCAGGTGTGGCCGTGGTGCGCGGCACGCTGCTACCGAAGACCACGGCGAGTGGGCGCTACGATTGGTATTCCTCCGACCAACAGGTGGTCGCCGATTTTCCCCCCGGTATCCTGCCGCCGGGAGTGCCGCAGCCCGAGATCATGATCCAGGCAGCAGATTTTGGCTTGCTCAACTCGCGGCTTGCCTTGCCGATCGACCTCTCGGGCGAACTCTGGGCTACGCTTCGTGCCGCGCAGGCCGGCTACCGTGGTGCAAAGGCGCAGGCCTGGGCGACGACATTGGAGCAGCAGCTTGCCGTGCTGCGGGCGTATTATGGATTGCTCGAAGCCGAGCAGCTCGTCGCCGTGAGCGACCAGACGATCGAGAGCTACGCCGAGCAACTACGCCAAGCGCGCTTGCGGGTCGGCATTGGTCGCACCACCCGAAACGAAATGCTGATCGTTGAAGTGGCGCTCGCCGAAGCCGAGCAGGAACGTCTGCGGCGACGCCTTGCCGTCAAGGAATTACGCCGACGCCTGAACGAGGCCGTCGGACTCGAGATCTCTTCGCCGACACCGGTGGTCGATGTCCGCGTCTTTCCCGATCTGCCCCCGGTCGAGGAGGCTTTGCGTCTGGCGCAGAGCAACAATCCATTATTGACCGCTTTGCTCGAAGACCGCACCCGCCTGCTCGAGACCGAAACCGCCCTGCAGCGCTCGCGTCTGCCGCGCTTCAGTGGTGGCGCCCAGGCCGCATACAATTCCTCGGGCCTCTTCGAGCCCGATCTTCTCGGCGGTGGCTTCGTCGGGCTGGAGTGGGATCTCGGCACCGACCTGCAGCGGGAATCGCGGATCGCCGAAGTGCGGGCGCAACTCGAGCGGGTACGCCTGGTGCTCGAAGGGGAACTGCGTGCGCTGGAGGCCGGCGTTCTGCGTGCTCGCGAAGCGGTAGAGGAGCGCCTTGCGGCCTATCGAACGGCTGAAGTTGCCGTGGGTCAGGCCGAGGAAAACCTTCGTATCCGATCGCGTCAGCTCGAAGCCGGCCGCGCCGACAGCGAAGATATCCTGATCGCGGAATCACTGCTTTCCAGACAACGTGCCGTGCTCGCCACGGCGCTCTATGCCGCCCATATCCGTCGCGGCGAACTTCAGCGTCTGATCGGTTTGCCCATCGACGGCGTCCTATCAGGCCCGAACGAGGTCAAGCCATGAGAAAACAGATACGCATCGCCGTCGCCTTGCTGGTGGCACTTCTGCTCGGCGGCGTGTGGCTGGCCCGCATGGAGGACTCGAATCAGCGCTGGACGGGATTCGTCGAAGGAGAGGAGCGGGTAATCCGCGCCGAGGTCGCCGGTCGGGTGATCAAGACTCTTCATCAGGAGGGCGACCTCCTTGGCCCAGGCGAGATCGTCGCCGTGCTGGATACGGCTGATATCGACGCACGTCTCGAGGCACAGCGCAGCCAGCTTGCGGTTGCCGACGCCGAGATCCTGGGTCAGGAGGAGCAGGTCAAACTCACCGAGGGCTTGTGGCGGACAGGCACCGAGGCGCGGCGGGCAGAGCTGCGCCGCGCCGAAGCCGCGGCTGCCCATGCCGAGGGAAACCTGATCCGCGAGATCGATCTCGAGCGCTCCGGGGCGTCTACCCGACAGCATCTCGACGACGCCGGCAACGCTCGCGATCAGGCGCAAAGCGCACTTGATCAAGCGCGTGATATGGTCAGCCAGGCCGAAGAAGAAAAGCGCCAGATTCCCCTGGCCCACCGCCAACTCGAGGCGAAGCAGCGCCGCCGCGGGGCGGCGGCAGCACAACTCCGCGAGCTTGACATCGCGCGTGGAAAAGCAAAAATTCGTGCGCCCGCAGTCGGAACCCTTCTCCAAACCCGCTTTCTGCGAGAGGGTGAGCTCGCTCAGCCCGGCAGTGCGATGGTGGCGGTGATCGACCCGAAGGAGAATTACGTTCGCGTCTATCTGCCGGCGGAAGAAATGAGTCGCCTGAAGATTGGCGCAGCGGTGGTTTTCCGGCCTGACGGTGCGCCCGATCTCGAGATCGCGGGCGAGATCGCCTTCATCGCCGACCAGGCGAGCTTTACGCCTGAGAAGATCGAGAGCCGAAGCGATCGCCTGGGGCAGGTCTTTCTTGCCAAGATCCGGATCCTC
Organism: Deltaproteobacteria bacterium; assembly: GCA_009885395.1. Classification (GTDB taxonomy): domain Bacteria; phylum Desulfobacterota; class Binatia; order UBA12015; family UBA12015; genus SXLG01. Next base: position 2,874 of record VFKT01000030.1, read on the forward strand.
GATGCACCCGAGCGTCTTTTGCCGGGCACCGAGGGCGATGTCTGGCCGAAGGCCCCGGCCTCATCCGTCGCTAAGGAAGCAGGCCGCTAGGCCGATGCTGTCCCGCGGCGGTCACCGCGCCAGCGATGCGGAGCTGATCGGCGGCAGGAAGCAGGCCGCCAACCCGATGCTCTCACGCGGGGACGAGATGCCGGCGATCGAGCTGCGCGATCTGCGAAAGAATTACGGCCGAAGAGCGGCGCTGCGTGGCCTGACTCTCGACGTCGAGGGCGCCCAGATCCTTGGCATCGTCGGTCCCGATGGTGCAGGCAAAACGACGCTGCTGCGCGCCCTGGCCGGCCTGCTTGAGGTCGAGGCCGAGCGTGCCTCGGTGTTGGGTTTCGATTTGCGTCAGGATACGGCAAGCCTGCGCGCCTGCCTTGGCTATGTGCCGCAAACTTTTGGGCTTTACCGCGAGCTTTCGGTCGCTGAAAATTTGCGGGTTGTCGGGCGTCTGCACGGCTTGTCAGACGCCGAGATCGAGCGGCGGGGCAAGGCGCTGCTCGAACGCAACGGCTTGCTTCCCTTTGTCGATCGCTCCACGGGCGCCCTTTCTGGAGGCATGAAGCAAAAGCTCGCGATCGCCAGTGCGCTCCTTCCCGATCCGCAGCTCCTCATTCTGGATGAACCAACGGCCGGCGTCGATGTGGTGGCCCGCGATGAAATCTGGCAGATCCTGGAGGAGCGCAAGGCTGAGACGTTGATCGTCGTCAGTACCAGTTATCTCAATGAAGCGGCCGCTTGCGATCGGCTGATCTATCTCGATTCTGGGCGGGTTGTCGCCAGTGGCACTCCCACCGCACTCTGCGCCGCCACACCATTTGAACTCTATCGTGCCTGGGGAGCTTTGCCGCGCACCATCGCGCAGGCCGCGCGCAAGCTGCCCTTCGTTGTGGCTGCCGGAGCCACGGGCCAGTTCGCGCGCGTCGAGGTGGCAGTTGATCGCTCGCCGGGTGCGGCGGCGGTTTGCGCTGCATTGGAGGCGTTGCCGGGTGCAGGCGTCGTGCTTGCTGCGCGCGCTCCGCTCGATATGGAATCGACACTGCGCGCGCTTGCCGTTGCGGGCCAGCCCCCCGCCCGTCAGGGGAATGTTGCTTGAACACTGAAGTCATTCTTCGAGCGGAAGGATTGACCCGCAAATTCGGCGACTTCACGGCCGTCGATAGTTTGAATCTGCGAGTACTTCAGGGAGAAATTTTCGCCTTTCTGGGTGCCAACGGCTCTGGCAAGAGCACCACCATCCGTATGCTGATCGGCCTGTTGCGCCCGACTGCCGGCCGAGCCGTGATCGACGGCATTGATGTGATTGCCACGCCGCGACGGGTGCGCGAGCACATCGGCTATATGGGGCAGAGGGTCAGTCTCTACCAGGGATTGTCGTTGCGCGAGAACGTCGACTTTTATGCTGGTCTGCAGAGCGTCGGCGGAGCCGAACTCGAGCGCCGTTGGGGCGAGCTGCGCGAGCGTTTTTCGCTGCGCGAGGTCGAAAACGAAGCCGCCAGCGACCTTCCCGCCGGGCTGCGGCAGCGTGCCGGACTCGCACTGGCTATTCTCCACCGGCCGCACGTATTATTTCTTGACGAACCGACCGCCGGCGTTGATCTGGCCGGCCGGGCTCTTTTCTGGGAACTGATCCAGGAGCAGGCGGACCAGGGTCGCACCGTTTTTGTGACAACGCATTTCCTCGAAGAAGCCGAATATTGCGATCGGGTTTCGTTCATCGATGCAGGTCGATTGATTGCCGACGCGACGCCCGCCGAACTCCGGGAGCGCTACTCCGGCGGCTATCTCGTCCGTGCCAGCGGTCTTGCCGGGGCCACGCTCGCGATCGCGGCCGCTCTCAAGGCTGAACTCTCGCAGGCCCGGGCTGAAGCGCTCATCGACGACAACTCGACGCTTTCAAGCGAGATTTCGGATACTCCGCTTGAAAAACAGCGGCGCGGTCATGTTTCGATCAAGGGCAGCGAGGTCTCGGTGCGGCTCGGCAGTCTGCCTCCCGAACGCATCGCCACGCTGCGGCGCGCCGTGCGCGCGGCTGGCGCCGAGACCCTTTCCATAGAGCCGCCCGATATGGCAGATGTTTTCCGTCAACTCTCCCGGGTCGAGGGAGGCCGGCCGTGAAGTTCGCACGCCTTTGGGTGCTGATCCGCCGCGAAGCCCTGGCGACGCTTCGCGATCCCTTCACCGTCTCGATCCTGATTGCCGTGCCACTCGTGGCCTTGTTCCTGTTCTCGTCCATCCTCTCCACCTCGGTGCACGATCTGCCGATGGGCGTGCTTGACTTTGACCGCTCGCCCACCAGTCGCCGCCTGGTGGCGCAACTCGAGGCGACCCGGAGTTTCCTGCCCATCGCTCTCGCCACCCGGCAGCAACTGGATCAGGCGCTTAGCGACGGCCGCCTCTCGCTCGCGCTGGTCCTGCCCGATGGGCTCGATCGCGGCGTTGGAAAGGGCCGGCCGCCGCCGGGCGACGCCGCTCGCCGTCCGCAAGTGCAGGTCATCTATGATGGCGCCGAAACAGTGCTGGCCGGAAACGCCGAGGCTTTTCTGGGAGCAACGCTCGCGGCGACGGCGCTTCAGGATGCAGGCGTAGCGGCGGCGATCGGCCAGGCGTCAGCCGGGGGCGCGACTTCCATGCAACGGCCGCCCGTGCGAGTGCTGGTGCACGCTCTATTCAACCCCACGCTAGACGGACAACCCTTCATGATCGCCGGCACGTTCGGCTTTGTGTTGAGCTTTGCGACCACCCTCATCATCGCGGTCTCGGTGGTGAACGAGCGTTTCTCTGGAACCTTCGAACAATTGCAGGTGACGCCGGCGACGACTCTGGAGATCGTGCTGGGGAAAGTACTGCCGCTCAGTGCCGTATTTTCGCTCGACGTCGTTCTGATGATGCTGGCGGCGGGATTCGTATGGGGGGTATGGCCGGCTGGGAGCGTGATTTTCTTCCTTCTGGTTTCGACCTTCTACCAGGTGATTTCACTTTCACTTGGCCTGCTCGTATCGGCCACCTCGGCGACGGCGCAGGAGGCAGTCGCCAAGACGGTTTTACTCGCCACCCCCCTGATTCAACTTTCCGGGTTCGCGCTGCCGATCCAGAATATGGCCTGGCCCTTCCGCTGGATTGCCGAACTCATTCCGGCGACCCACTATATCCGGGTCAGTCGGGGGATCTATCTGCGCGGCGAAGGGCCGCTGGATCTGATCGGTGAGTTGAGCGTGATCCTGCTGATGGGTCTGGTCCTCGGTGGTCTGGCCTTGCGCGCGGTCGGGAGGCGGGAGTGAAAGGTGAGCAGCCGACCGGCTTTGCATCTGCCCTGGGTTTCTTTCGCCGCGTACTTGCTGTGACCACCAAGGAACTCTCGCTACTTCGCCACGATCGCACGGTGCTGGCGTCGATCGTCGCGCAGCCCATCATGATGCTGCTCGTTTTTGGATTTGCAATGTCCTTTGAGCCGCAACAGGTTTCCTGGGGTCTGCTCGACCGCAGCCAGACGCCGGCTTCGCGCAGCCTCGTCGAACAGATTCGCACCGAAGATGCCTTCCTTCCGCCGATCCGGGTAAGCGGGTACGACGAAGGCCGTGCACTGCTGCAACGCAGTAGAATCACGGCGCTGGTGGTAGTGCCGCAAGGCTACCGTCGCGATCTGGAGAACGGTGACGCTGCCGTCGAGGTGCTGTTGAACGGCTCGGACCCTCTGCAGGCGGCCCGGGTGGGTCGCTGGATCTCAGAGTTGATTGTCCGCGGTGGCGGCGCCTCGATGCCAATGCCCTTCGATCTGCGCCAGGATTTCCGCTGGAATCGCACGCTAGCCGATCGCGATTTCTATTTGCCGGCGCTGGCCGGGTTCCTCTTGACCAATCTTTGTCTCTCTGCGGCGAGCCTGGGGCTGGTTGCCGAGAAAGAGAACGGCACCTGGGAGCATCTTCTCGCGCAGCCGGCGCGTCCCCTTGAACTGATCCTCGGGAAGTTGATTCCCAACGTTCTGCTTTCCTACGTCGGGTTGGCGATCTGTATTCTGGGTGCCGGCCTGCTCTATGATTTCTGGCCGCGCGGGAATGTTTTTGCGTTGGCCGTGGCGACTCTGCCCTTCGTCCTGGCGACGTTGGGGATCGGCGTCTTCGTCTCGGCGCTCGCGACAAACTCGGCGCAATCGGTCTTCATTGCGGTCTTTTTCATCATGCCGTCATTCGTGCTCTCGGGCTCGATGTTGCCTTACGAGCTGATGCCGCACGGCGTGCGGGAGCTGGGCGGATTATTTCCGCTACGGTGGTATCAAATCATCGCCAGACGAATCATCCTGCGCGGCGGCGGACTCGACGAGGTATGGATCCCGATTCTATCCTTGCTGGCTATCTTCAGCGTCCTCCTTCTGCTGATCCGTTGGCGACTGCAGGCCCGCCTGGCATGAAAGCC
>VFKT01000014.1 GCA_009885395.1 Deltaproteobacteria bacterium
GCGGGCCTCTACGGCTCGCGTTCCTCGGCGGCGCGGGCACGAAGATCCGCTCAAGGCTGGGTAACGTCGCGGCCAGGACGCGGCGGCGACGGTCGTCGTCAATCGCCGGCCGCCCAGGGCAGCCGGGGCCAACGTTGGCCGCAGAGCAGGCCGAGCCGCCCGGCGAATAGAGGAAGAGACAGGGGCAGAGCCACCACCAATCGTGCATGGTCGAGACGACCGGCACCCCAGCCTCGCCAGCAGCTTCGATCACGCCGACGCCAAGGCCCTGCAGGCCATGCACATGGATAATTTGCGGTCCCGTCGCTTGCAAGAATCGGGCGAAGCCCTCGCGACCCGGTTCATTCAGATCATTGGCGGGTGTCCAGGAGGTGAAGGCGTGACCAAGATTGACGCGCCAGGTGGGGATTCCATCCACCCAGCCACGTGCCACCTCGCCGAGCGGCTCGGCGGCTGTCGCCCGGCCGGAAAAAACAAAGGGCGCGTGCCCGAGACGCTGGAACTCGCGCGCCAGACGGCGCACCACGAGAGTCGCGCCGCCCTGCAACTCGGGCAGGTAAAGCGGCACGACCAGCGCGATCCTCATCATTCGATCCGATACCACGACCGACACGCCGGCACGCCCCTGCCGCGGACACGACCGGGAGGCGGGGCTGGGCCATGGGCTACGGTACCGCATCGGACCTTGAAGTTGCTTCCGATCCTGCCGCGTGAACGTCCGGGGGGCAGCGCTCGGCCGGCCATGTTACCCGGCACAACGGATGGGCTTTCGCGTGCTCCTTCGCCGCCCGCGCTGGGAGGCCGCAAAGGCCGTGCTGGTGCTGGCCGGTCATCGCCCCGATCTGCTGGCCGGGTTGGTCGCGCGCGTGCGTCAGCTCGCCCCGCAGGCGCGGGTCGATCTGCGGATCGCGACCGACCTCGCGACCGATAGCGCACCGACATCGGCCGACTCGGTGGCCTCGATCCGCCTCGAAGAGCGAGACCAGGTGATCGCGAATTTGAAGAGCACAAAGTACGACGTGGTCGCGGTGCTGGCCGAACACCGGGTCTCCTCGATCCTCTTTCTACCGCTGCGCCTCGACAGCCGCTCGATCGTGCTTTTCAACGAAGGCCTCGGCCACTTCCGGCTCGGACCGGGCAGCCTGCCCGCGCTGCTGCGCCAGTTCGGCCTGGCCCCCTCAGACGCAGGCCCGCTCGCGACATTGCTGCGAGCCGGAGTGCGCACCGCGCGCGCCCTGGCTCGGCAAACCGCCCTGCTCCTGGTGCTGCTCTGCTCGACCAGTTGGATCCGCGTCCGTGGCTGGCTCCGTCAACGCCGACGGGCGTTGACCAACTGATGCCCGGGGAGAGGGAGACCTTGGCCAGCAACGACAAGAAGAAACACCCGAGCGAAGAGGGCCACCCGTCGTCGTCGCAGCCGGCACCAGCCGGAGATGTAGCAAGCCATGAAACCAAACACGGCGAGGCTCATCACCAACAGAGTGACAATACAGATGGTGCCGTCCTCGGCGAATCCACCAGGGGCGAACTCCAACCCTGGACGCGACGCTCAAGCGAAATCGTCTACAGCACGCGGATCTTCGACCTGCGGCGCGACAGCAATCAATCGCCCCGCACCGCGCGCGAGCACGATTTCTGGGTGCTCGAGAGTGGAGATTGGGTCAACATCCTGCCCATCACCAGAGCCGGCGAGGTCGTGCTGATCCGCCAATGGCGCCACGGCATCGGCAACTTCACACTCGAAATCCCAGGCGGCATGATCGATCCAGAAGATGTCTCGCCGCTCTCCGCCGCGCGTCGCGAGATGGTCGAGGAAACCGGCTACGACAGCGCCGATATCGTGGAGCTGGGCGCGGTCCATCCCAACCCCGCGATCCAGGGCAACCGGCTCCATACCTTCCTTGCCCGCGACGTCGAGCTGCTTCAGGCGCCCGAATTCGACAGCACCGAAGAGGTCACCGTCGAATTGGTCGCGCGCGATCGACTGCCGGCGCTGGTGCGCGAAGGCCGGATCACGCACGCCCTGGTCGTTGTCGCTTTCTATCTTGACGCACTCTTGCGGGGCGAAATCCGATGAATGCCGCAAACCAGAAGCCCTCGCGGAAGCAAATCCGATGAATCAACCTTGCCAATCCCCTCTGCGGGATCAGCTCCGATGAATCGGCCAGGCCTGCGAAATCGCGCGCACCATCGAGGCGGCGAAAGTAAGGGCCCAGGTCGGTCTGGTGCTCCGCTACTCGGCGGTCTACGAACGGCTGCGCGATCTCGCCAGCGAGCCGATCGCCGGCCGCACGATGGGCTTTCTGCTGCGTGACGATCAATGTTTTCCGACGCGCGGCCTGCACGGCACGCCGTGGCGGGCCGATTCGGGCCGCAGCGCCGGCGGCACCCTGATCGAGCATCGTATTCACGACCTCGATCTGGTGCGTTGGAAGTTCGGACCGGTGCGTCGGCTACGCGCCAGCGCCCGCAATCTCGCCGGCCATAACGGCATCGAAGATTATGCGGCGGTTGAGTTCGGGACCTGCTCATCCGAGGTGAGGGCCTGGCCTCGGAAGCGCAAAACGCTTGAGACGCGAAACCTGAGTTCTTTTGCGCCCCCCGAACCCTCACTCCGAGGTTGCGCCCAACACCAGCGCATTGAAAACCAGATCCCAGCGACCGCGGGCAGCATAGGCTTTCAAGTCCGCCGCGCTGCCCTCGAAGGGGGCTTCCGGGTTTTCCCAGATCTCGAAGGATTTGCCTTCGACCCAGACCTGCCGACTCAACGTTTCCGCGTTACCGCGCAACAACGACTCACCCACCATCATCGTTCGATCCTCCCCTCGCGACGGCCGAAAGAACCAGGCGAGCGCAGCGACACCTTTCGATCCCGGAAGCTGCCGCCAAGCCGCACCACCCCGGTATGAATAAGGTGGGAAACGGTTGCGACGACCTCGTCGTCTCCCCGTGCGAAACGGGAGACCGCGGCCACCAGATCGAGCATCGTTACGGAGCGTCCCATGGTTCCATCCTTCCTGACCCCCTTTGGACGCAAGGGGGGTGCCAGCTATTCACTGCCGCAAGCCCCGGAAACCGCTATGTTCTGCGCGGTCGGGGGCGAGCGCCTACGGCAGAATCGTGTCGCAAACGTAACGTCTGCCCCCGGCAGGACTGACACTCCCGTGGCAGCGACTGCCGCGGGCTGGAAAAAACGTTCAGATCGCGCCGCCTCCGGGCCCTTGTCCGGCCGGCAGAGCCCATCCAACCAGCACCGAGGAAATCCATGAAATCGTTCATTCGCTGGACGCTGCGCAGCGCCGCCGTCTTGGTCGTGCTGGGTGCTTTGCTCTGGGTCAACCGCACCGCGGTGGCCTTATGGGGGGTTGGCGTCCTGATGGATCTGCGCATGCCCGTTGGCCCGCATCGCGAAATTGATTGGGCGACGGGGGTTGATCCGGAGCAGCGGCCAACCGGCAAGCGCCCCCCGAACATCGTCCTCATCCTCGCCGACGATCTTGGCTGGAACGATCTCACCTTCAACGGCGGCGGTGTCGCCGGCGGCAGCGTGCCGACCGCGAACATCGATTCGATCGCGAGCCAAGGCGTGACCTTCACCAACGGCTACGCCGCCAACGGCACCTGCGCGCCCTCACGCGCGGCCCTGCTCTCGGGCCGCTACCCCACCCGCTTTGGCTTCGAGTTCACGCCCACGCCGCCTGCGATGCCGCGCATCATCGGCATGCTCAACGCAGACGATCCGCTGCGCACCCGGAAACCGATCCTGGCCAAGAACGAGCAGGCCATCGGCGACTTCGACGAACTCGGCATGCCGGCCTCTGAGATCACCCTCGCCGAACTCTTGAAGGACGTGGGCTACCACACCGTCCATATCGGCAAATGGCATCTCGGCGGCACCGGCGGCATGGCGGCGGAGGACCAGGGCTTTGACGAGAGCCTGTTGATGGCCAACGGGCTTCATCTTCCGGTTAACGACCCGAACGTCGTCAACTCCAAACAAGATTTCGATCCGATCGACAGATTCCTCTGGCGGGCGATGAAATACGCTGCCTCGTTCAACGGCGGCGAAGCCTTCGAGCCAGGCGGCTATCTGACCGACTACTATACCGACGAAGCCGTCAAGGTCATCGAGGCCAACCGCGATCGGCCCTTCTTCCTTTATCTCGCCTACTTCGCACCGCATACGCCTTTGCAAGCGACCAAAGCCGACTACGACGCGCTCTCGCATATCAAATCGCATCGCCAGCGGGTCTACGCCGCGATGATCCGGGCGCTCGACCGCGGCGTCGGCCGCGTGCTGGACGCGTTGCGCGACAACGGGCTCGAGAACGATACCCTGGTGGTCTTCACGTCCGACAACGGCGGCGCCCATTATATCGGCATTCCCGACGTCAATAAGCCATTCCGTGGCTGGAAGATCACCTATTTCGAGGGCGGCATCCACGTCCCCTTCTTTGCGAAATGGCCGGCCCGGATTCCCGGAGGCAGCCGCTACGATGCCCCGGTCCAACATTTCGATGTCATGCCCACGGCGGTGGCCGCCGCCGGCGCGACGCTGCCGACCGATCGGCCGATCGACGGCCGGGATCTCCTGCCCTTCGTGCGCGGCGAAAGCGCGGGCGTGCCGCATCGCAAACTCTTCTGGCGCAGTGGGGCCTCCCAATCGGCGCTGATCGACGGCTGGAAGCTCAACCTAAGCAATCCGCCGGGACGAGCCTGGCTCTTCGACCTGCGCACGGATCCCAACGAAAAAAACGATCTCGCCGCCGCCGAACCCGCGAAGGTCGCTGAGATGCGGGCCGAGATCGAGGCCCATAACGCGACCCAGGTACCACCGAGCTGGCCGTCTGTGGCGGCCATGCCGATCAACCTCGACAAGGACATCACCGTCGCAGACGCTCCCGACGACGAGTACATCTACTGGTCGAATTGAGCCGGGTGTGGGGGGTGGATCGGCCCTCGCCGCAGACCAGCCCCAGGGGGTCGCAGGTGCCCGCGCGCTGGGCGCCTGCGTTGACACGGCGCCATGCGGCCGGGATGGAGGGTGCGTGGCGAACAACGTAAACGGAATATCGGGCCCGCGCCTGAACCATATCGCTCTCACGGTCTCGCCCGATGAACTCGACGTGCCCAGCCGCGCCGAGTTGCTCGATTTCTACGGCGCGGTTTTCGGCTGGACCGAAATGCCGACCACGACCCGCGACCGTGAACTGCTGATTCTGCGGGCCGGGAGCAACGAGCAATTCGTCTTCCTCCACAGCAGCGCCGACCCGATGCGTTGCAACGGTCAGGAGCACTTCGGACTGAGCGTGGACACGCTCGACGCCTTCTCGAGAATCCGCCAACAGGCCCGGGCCCGGGCCGACCTCGATCCCCGAATCGAACTGACGGACGAGCAGGTGGAAGACTTCGGCGTGCTGCGCCTGCACTCGTTCTACCTGCGCTTCCGGCTGCCGATCTGGGTTGAACTTCAACATTTCGAATGGGCGGCAGGCCACGACAGCGCGTCGGGCAGCGAGCCTCAACCCGGTCCAAAATGAAATCAACCGCGCTCGCCAGCCGCCTGCGTTCGATCGTCGGTGACAAAAACGTCCTCGACGGCGACGAAGCTCTGCTGGTCTATGAATGCGACGGCTATGTCCTCGAGCGCGGCACTCCGGAAGTGGTGGTGCTGCCCGGCACGCCCGAGGAAGCGGCCGCCGTGGTCCGCCTGCTCGCAAAAGACGGCGTCGCTTTCGTGCCGCGCGGCGCCGGTACCGGCCTCTCCGGGGGCACTCTGCCGCTTGACGCTCCAGTGATGATCGGCCTCAGCCGACTGCGGACGATTGAATTGATCGACGTCAGGAACCGACGCATCCAGGTTCAGGCGGGAGTAGTCAATCTCAGTGTATCACGGGCCGTAGCTGCCGCTCGGCTGCTCTATGCACCGGATCCGTCGAGCCAGGCCGCCTGTACGATCGGTGGCAACATCGCCGAAAACTCCGGCGGCCCGCATACCCTCAAATATGGTGTGACGACCAACCATGTGCTCGCCCTGGAATTGGTTCTTGCTTCGGGTGAAGTGGTGCAGCTCGGCGGCGCCGTCGAGGACCTGCCCGGCTACGATCTGGTCGGCGCGACGGTGGGCAGCGAGGGCACCTTCGGCCTGGTGACGCGAGCGGTGCTGCGTCTGGTGCGCGCACCCTCGGCTTTCCGCACGCTGCTGGCAGTCTTCGAGCGGGTGGACGATGCCAGCGAGGCCGTCTCGGCGATCATCGCGGCGGGCATCGTGCCGGCAGCGCTCGAGATGATGGATGCGTTGATCTTGCAAGCCGTCGAGCAAGCCTATGGCGCCGGGCTGCCTCTCGACGCCGGCGCCGTGCTCCTGATCGAACTCGATGGCCCAGCGGCCGGGCTCGACGAAGAAGCCTTCGAAATCGAGGCGCTTTGCAAGGCCAATCGTGCCCGCGAGGTGCGGCGTGCCGGCAGCGAGGCCGAGCGCGCCCTGCTGTGGAAATGCCGCAAGCGTGCCTTTGGTGCGGTCGGCCGGCTGGCCCGCAACTACTGCACGCAAGACGGCGTCGTGCCGCGCACCCGGCTGCCGGAAATCCAGCGGAAGATTGCACAGGTTGCCGAGCGGTACCGGCTCAAGATCGGCAACGTTTTCCACGCCGGCGACGGCAACATCCATCCAATTCTTTTGTTCGACGAGCGCGATGCCGACGAGGTGCGGCGCGTGCTTGAAGCGGGTCGTGAGATCCTCGAAGCCTGCGTCGCGCTCGGCGGCAGCCTCTCAGGCGAGCACGGCATCGGCGTTGAAAAAATCCAGCAGATGCCCTTGCTCTTTTCGCCCGACGACCTCGACGCCATGCTGCGCTTGCGGCGGGTCTTTGACCCCGACCAGCGGGCCAACCCCCATAAGGTGCTGCCAGATTCTAAATCTTGTATCGAAATGCGCGCGCCGCGTCGTCAGGCGGCGATGTGAAGCCGCCTCCTGATACAACGAGCGACGAGGCTGGCGGCGATTTGATGCGTCCTGCAAATCCAGTGGATGCAATCGCGTTGATCCACGCCGACCAACTCCGTTCCGCGATCGGTGCCGAGTACCTGCGGTCCGGCGGCGAGAGCGACGCCGTCGATGGCGTCTTGCCGACCTGGGTTGCCGCGCCCGGAACCGGGGCAGAGGTGGCGTGCCTGCTGGCGACCGCGAACGAGGCAGGCCTCACCGTGGTCGCGCGCGGCGGCGGCGGCGACCTCGACCGCGGCGCGCCACCGCGCACATTGGATCTTCTGCTCGACCTACGACGCATCGATGCCATCCTCGAACACGACCCGGGCGATATGCGGGTCAGCGTGCAGGCCGGCTGCACGCTGGGTGCCCTGAGCGACGTGCTCGCCCCAACCGGCCAGTGGCTGCCGCTCGATCCCCCCGGTTGGCGCAAGGTCACGGTTGGCGCGGCCATCGCCGCCGATCTGCACGGACCGCTGCGCGCCAGTCAGGGCCGGATGCGGGATCTTCTGCTTGGCCTGAAGATCGCGGGCGTGGATGGGAAGCTAGTCTCGGGCGGCGGCCGCGTCGTCAAGAATGTCGCGGGCTACGACCTTCCCAAAGTGCATATCGGCGCCTTGGGCACGCTTGGCGTGATCACCGAAGCGACGCTGCGGCTGCAACCGCTCCCCCGCAGCGAGCGGGCGCTGATATTGACGTTGGCTTGCCCGGAGCGGGCGGCACAGCTCGGTCTCGAGCTGCGCGATGCCTTCGAGCCGGCGTGGCTCGAGATCCTGGGGCCGGACACGGGAAAAGGAACGTCGGGCTGGACGCTCGCGATCGGCGCCCTGGGGCATCCGGTGACGACGGCCTCGGCGATCGAGACCTGGCGGGCTCTCATCGCCAACCAGACCGTCAACGAGAACCGCGGCAGCGGCACAGTCGAGGTTTATCCCGACGGCGCAGTCGAGCCTCATCCCGACGGCGCAGTCGAGCCTCATCCCGACGGCGCGGCACTACGCGCGGCAATCGGAGCGGCGCTGTTGCCGGCACCGGCAGCCGTGCTGAGAGCGTCCACCTTGCCCTCCGAGGTGGGCAAGGTTCTGCAGGCCTGCGCCGAACAGGCCGCGGGGAAAGCCTGCTTCCAGGCAAGCCTGCTGAGCGGCACCGTGCGGGTCGGGCTCGCAGACCTCGATCTGGCCATCAAGTTGCTGCGCACGATGCGGCCTGTCCTCGAAGACGGCGGCGGGGCACTCATCGTCGAGCGGGCCGAGCCCGGGATCAAGCGAGCGCTGCACCCCGAACCAGGGATTTTTGGCGAAAACATCCGCGGCCTGGAACTGATGCGACGTCTCAAGAACACTTTCGACCCGCGTGCCATGCTGGCACCAGGGCGCGTCGCGGGAGATCCCGGATGAAATTTCCCGGCGACCAGCGAACCGCCGCAGACACCGGTGACGGGTTCCCGGATCATTCCGTCGAACCTGCTCGATCGGCGCTGCGTGCCGCCCACGACGAGAGGAACACACACGGCTCGGACACCGCCCGGACCCCGTTCCAGCGGGCCCCTTTCGATGACGCCCGTCTTGGCGCCTGTGTCCATTGTGGGCTTTGCCTCGAAGCCTGCCCCACCTACCTCGTGACCGGCAGCGAAGCCGAGTCGCCGCGCGGTCGCCTCCATCTGATGCGAGCGCTGACGGACGGCCGCCTCGAAGTCGATGCCGCCGTACGCCACCACTTCGACGCCTGCCTCGGCTGCCGGGCCTGCGAATCTGCCTGCCCGTCAGGGGTCGAATATGGTGCGTTGATCGAAGCCGCACGGCCCTGGCTCGAGAGCAGCCGACCCTGGCCGGCCCGTCAAGCCCGTCGTCTTCTTGGACGATTGCTCTCGACGCGATGGCCGCGCGAGTTGGGATGGACCTTGATCTCCCGGCTCGCCGGACATCCACGGGTCGATCGTCTGGCACGTCGTCTGGGTTCTCTCGGCCTCGCCCGGCTGGCGGCGCTCGATCCCCTGCCGCGACCCGAACTCGCAGAAATCTTCGAGCCCGTCGGCGCGGTACGCGGCGAAGCTTTGCTCTTAACAGGCTGTGTCGCCGATACCGCCTTCCGCGGCACGGCCCTCCGCGCCGCCAGACTGCTCGCGCTGGCCGGGGTGCGGGTGCTGGTCCCGGCCCGGCAAGGTTGCTGCGGCGCGCTCTCGCTGCACCTCGGCGACACCGCCGCAGCCGAACGCGACCTCGACCGGCTGCTCAAATCGATCGGCCGCCCGGACTGCGATTGGATCGTCCCGATGGCGGCGGGCTGCGGAGCGCATCTCCGCGAAGCGGCGCACCGTCGCCCCGGCGAGCCGACAATCGCTGCTTTCTCGGAGCGGGTGATCGACCCCCTCTCGCTGCTCGCCCGGCTCGGGCTACCCAGCCCGCAGCGGCGGCTCGAAGCCGAGGTCGCCATCCACGAGCCCTGTCATCTCATCCATGCCCAGGGTGTCTCGGCCGAGGTTCATCAGCTCCTGGCCGCAATCCCGGGCCTTTCTCTCGTACCCTTATCCGAGAGCGAGGTCTGCTGCGGCAGCGCCGGTACCTACAACCTCACCGAACGCGACCTCTCGCGACGCCTGCTCGAGCGCAAACTCGACAACGTCGCCACCTCCGGCGTGACGATCGTGGTGGCCGCCAATCCCGGCTGCCTGCTGCAAATGCGCTCCGGCGCCATCGCCGCCGATCTCGACATCGAGATCCTGCACCCCCTCGATCTGCTCGCCCGCGTACATGCGGTTTGACTCGGCTCGTCCAGAAGGACGTTGTCGAAAATATGAGGGAACAGGGTCGGGCGAGCCTGAACAAGCGCGACTTCGCGCGCGCATTTGGGGCCAGCGAATCATCATTATTACGCTGCGCGAAGGCGGGCTCGCCGCGATCGACCTCGGCAGCGATGTTCCAGCAGAAGCCCTGGTGGCCGCCGCCGACCTCTACCGGCCGCGCTTCATCTGGCTCTCGGTCGCCTACGGGGCCACGACCCTCTATTCCTTATCTAGAATCGTTGCGCCGAGCCGGAGACCGACTCGCCCGAGATCCCAAGCGACACGACCCTCTATTCCTTATCTAGAATCGTTGCGCCGGCTGCACGCGTTCGCCCGGTCCCCCGTCGCGGCCGGCGCCGCAAGCGCTTGATCCCGCCCGAGGCGACAACCCTTCCCCGCCCGGTCACCACCGGCTTCCGCCCTCTCGCGCGGAAACCGGTCGAAGTTTGGGACCCCGGCTGATAGTGGTGAATGTCGCTCCCGGCTGGCACGCAGCCTCGATCGGCCAGATCCGCCACCGCATCGAACGCCTGCTTCCAAACGACTGAACCTTCGACCTTGGAGATTCGACATGAAAGTCCCCCGCAAAACTCGCTGCTTCAGCCGCAAACCAGACCAAAACCGCCGAGCCTCCGGCGGCACGGAAAACGGGAGAGCGACCCGGATCCTGGTCGGCCTGCTGGCAATATGCCTGGCCGGCTGCGGCGGCTCGGGAAGCAACGGCAACGCCGGACCCGGTCCCAACCCGACAGAAGCGCCGGGCCCAACCCCGACCAGCCCCGCGCCAGTCCCGACCCAATCGCCGGCTTCGAGCGCCTGCGACGACACGACGGTACCGAGCTACAGCGGCACCTTCGCCGGCATCCAGGAGCGGATTTTCGAACGCCGCGGCTGCACCCAGGACGTCTGCCACGGCTCATCGCAATCGGGTGCCCTCGATCTGCGTGCCGACGCCGCCTGGGCCGAGTTGGTCGAAGCGCCGGCCGTGGGAAGCCGGTTCAATCTGGTCGAGCCCGGCGATCGCGATCTGAGCTACCTCTGGCATAAGCTTGTGGCCGCCAGTCGGCCCGAGGAGGCCACGACCATCAGCGGCTCGCCGATGCCCATCGGCGCGGCCCCACTCACCGACGACGACCTCGAACTTCTCCGCCGCTGGATCTACGCCGGCGCGCCAAAGACCGGCACCGTTCCCGACACCGCCGAGTTGCTCGGCGCCTGCCTGCCACCAGCGGAGCCGATTTCGATTTTGCCGCTTTCCCCGCCTCTCGCCGGGGAAGGTCTCCAACTCGTCATGCCCTCCTACCCTCTGCCCGCCGGCCGGGAGCGGGAAGTCTGTTTTGCGACCTTGATGGATTTTACGGGCCAGGTGCCGGCCGAGGCGCTGGATGAAACCGGCACACATTTTCGCATCTCGTCCACCAAGCTGCGCCAGGATGCGCATAGCCATCACCTGATTCTCAACCTTTACGAAGGCTCGTACTCGACCGACCACCCCTCCTTCGGCGCCTGGACCTGCTCCGGTGGCACGCTTGACGGCCAAGGCTGTGATCCGCAGTTGCAGGGAAGCTGTGCCGAGGGGCTCTGCATGAGCAAGATGGTCGATGTGCCGGGCTGCGCCGGCTTCGGCCCGAACGATAACGGTTTCGCCGGTGAGCAATTGCTGGTTGTGCAGCAGCCGCAAGAGACCCAGGACCTGCCCGAGGGGACCTACCGCTCGATTCCATTGCGGGCGATCGTCTTCTGGAACTCGCACTCGTTCAATCTCACCGACAAAGACCATGAGATGAACGGCCGCATCAACTGGACGTTCGCCCGCGATGCCGATGTTCCGGTGGTGCCGATTTTCGCCTCGGAGCGGCTCTTCGGCATGTCCGTGCCCGCTTTTGATCGACAAACCATCTGCACCACGCTGCCGCTGCCGGAGCGGGCACGTCTCTTCAATCTGATCGGTCATACCCATAAACGCGGCAAGCGCTTCTGGGTGGAAGACCCCTCCGGGACGCAGATCTATGAGAACTTCGTTTACAACGATCCCGTAAATCAATATTACAACCCGCCATTGGCTTTCGACTCCACCGAGATCGCCGAGCGGACGATCCGTTTCTGCGCCTATTACGAGAATGGGCTTGACGCTGATGGTGCGCCCGACGCGACGCTGGTCAAGCGCCGCTCGGAGACGCCGCAAAACGCCTTCGGTCTGTGCGCCCCGACCCATTGCGCCGAAGGGCGGGTGGCCGAGACCTGCGCCGGCGTCGGCGACGACGCGAGCTGTGATTCGGCGGCCGGAGCCGGCGACGGGCGCTGCGACGCCTGCCGGCTTCAGGGCGGCGTCTCGACCGAGGAGGAGATGTTCCTGCTGCTCGGGGCGTATTACGTCGAACCGGAGACCACGACCGGGCCCTGAACTTCGCGGTCCCCTGAGAACCCGCCACGCCTCCCGGGTGGCGGCGGTTGGCCCGGCTTCTCCTCAGGGACCTGA
Organism: Deltaproteobacteria bacterium; assembly: GCA_009885395.1. Taxonomy (GTDB): domain Bacteria; phylum Desulfobacterota; class Binatia; order UBA12015; family UBA12015; genus SXLG01. The sequence goes on from VFKT01000014.1 coordinate 12,250, forward strand.
AGGCCGAGCCGAAGCAGGCCCGTATGCCTCGACGCAGCCCGCTTCGGCCCTCGCTCTCCCCGCGCAGGTCGAAACACGGGGTCAGGCTCGGGCCTGCTCAGAAACCGACCGCCCGGTTCCCCACCCGATGGTTGCCAACGGTGCGCCAGTCCTCGCCGAGCAGGAATCGGTCGACTTCCCCTGCATCTGTTCCCGTCCCGAGGTGCAATTCCGGGAGGCTCGACCAAGCAGGACACGCCCCGATCGACGGCGCCGGCAGCCTGCCTCAGAACGGCTCGGGGCAGCCTCTCCCTTGACTCTGCCGTCGGGGTGATTAACCCCGCCCGGGTCGGCTCGCCGCGCCGGGGTTCTTTCCCCTGCGCCCCGCCGGAGCCTTTCCGGCTCCACCGGGCCTGACAATCTAGATTTGAGACAGACACGAAAGGAAACAGGGGACTATGCCAGCCAAGGCCTTCAAGTTCGGGGAAAACGCGCGTTCGCGGATGCTCGATGGCGTGAACATTCTCGCAGATGCGGTTGCCGCCACACTCGGACCGCGCGGTCGCAACGTCGTGCTCGAGAAATCATGGGGCGCGCCGAACATCACCAAGGACGGCGTCACCGTCGCCAAGGAAATCGAACTCGAAGGTCGCTTCGAGAACATGGGTGCCAAGATGGTGCGTGAGGTCGCTTCCAAGACCTCGGACGTCGCCGGCGACGGCACCACCACCGCCACGGTGCTGGCGCGCGCGATCTTCCGTGAGGGTTCCCGCATGGTCGCAGCCGGACACGACCCCATGTCGCTCAAACGTGGGATCGACAAGGCGGTCGCGCAGGCGATCGGACATATCGCCAAACTCTCCAAGGCGACCCGCAGCCGCGACGAAATCGCCCAGATCGGCACGGTCTCGGCCAATGGCGACAAGGTGATCGGCGAAATCATCGCTGACGCGATGGACAAGGTGGGCCGCGAAGGCGTCATCACGGTCGAGGAGGCCAAGAGCCTCGAGACCACGCTGGAAGTGGTCGACGGGATGCAGTTCGACCGCGGCTACCTCTCGCCCTATTTTATCACCGATCCCGACCGCATGGTCGCGGTGATCGAAGACCCCTACATCCTGATCCACGAGAAAAAGATCAGTTCGATGCGCGAGCTTCTGCCCCTGCTCGAAAAGGTCGCCCAGGCGGGCCGCCCGCTGGTCATCCTTGCAGAAGACGTCGATGGCGAGGCGTTGGCCACCTTGGTGGTCAACAAGCTGCGCGGCATCCTGAAGGTCTGCGCCGTCAAGGCGCCGGGCTTCGGCGACCGTCGCAAGGCCATGCTTGAAGACATCGCGGTTTTGACCGGCGGCAAGCTGATCGCCGAAGAACTCGGTCTCAAGCTCGACCAGGTCTCCCTCACCGACCTCGGCCGCTGCAAGCGGATGGAGATCGGCAAGGACGAAACCACCCTGGTCGACGGTGGCGGCAAAAAGGCCGACATCCAGGGCCGTTGCAGCCAGCTCCGCAACCAGGTCGAGGAAACCACCTCGGACTACGACCGCGAAAAGCTGCAGGAGCGCCTTGCCAAACTGGTTGGCGGCGTTGCCGTGGTGCAGGTTGGTGCGGCCACCGAAGTCGAGATGAAAGAGAAGAAGGCACGCGTCGAAGACGCGATGCACGCCACCCGCGCAGCGGTCGAAGAAGGCGTCGTACCCGGCGGCGGCGTGGCCCTGATCCGCGCCTCGGCGAAGCTCGACGATAGCGGTCTCCCCGACGACGAGAAGATCGGCTTCAAGATCGTTCGGCGGTCCATGGAAGAGCCGCTGCGCCGCATCGCCAGCAACAGCGGCCAAGAGCCTTCGATTGTCGCGGGCAAGGTGCGCGACGGCAAGGGCTCGTTTGGGTACAATGCCGCAACCGACACCTACGGCGACCTGATCGCCGACGGCATCATCGACCCGACCAAGGTCGTCCGCACCGCCCTGCAGAACGCAGCCTCGGTGGCCGGACTCATGCTCACCACCGAATGCATGATCGCCGAGAAGCCCAAAAAGGCCGAAGGTGCGGGTGCCGGTATGGGCGGCATGGATGAGATGGGGGACGATTACTAAGCCCGAGATCCGCCGCAGCCGATGCGACCTGCCGATTGCGGCGGTCGTCCTGCTGAGAGAAACAGGAAGGCCGCCGGGGAAACCCGGCGGCCTTCTTTCGTTGGTGGCACTTCGGCTACGCCCCGAAGAAGTCTGCCGCGGCGTCAGTCCTCTTCGGGAATACGAAACTTGTCGTGGCAACTCTTGCAGGTGCCAAACATCTTCTTCACCGCCGGTCGCAGATCGCCGCCTTCGCGCGCAATATCGGCGACCTTCTGGGCGGCCTCCACCAGGTAGGTATTGAAGGCGTCGAACTCGTCGCGCGCCGTCCAGATATTGGGACGGGCCCGCGATTTCGGATCCTCGCTGCCATCGGGGAAGAGCCCGGTGAACTTTGGCGCGATTGACACAATGTTTTCGGCGGGCTTCAGGGCATCGGCCGTTTTCCCGGCTTTGACAGCCTCGTTGATCGCCTTGGCATCGTCGCCAATATGCTCCATCAGCTCCATGCGATCACGAATCGGCCCGGCCGGCATATCTTCGGCGCCGTGCGCCCGCGCGAAGCCCGGTGCCGCCAGCATCAGCCCGCACGCCAGAATCCACCTGTATCTCTTCACTTTCCATCCTCCTTGTTTTGATCGCCGACCGGCGCGCGAGCGCCCCGGTCAGCAGGAACAGGCTGGGCCTAACAAAGGGGCATGGCGCCTGCTGAGCGCGGTCGGTCGTACGGCTCGCCTGCCTGATCCAGGCGCGGGCGTCGGCTCTCGTCTCGATCGTCGCCCAGAAGCGCTGCGGCTCCGCGCGAGACCTGCCGCCGCAATCGTCATGCTCGAGAGCTGATTTGCGTCGGTCGCGGCCTGGCGTGCGCCGGCTTCGCAGGGTCCGTTGCGGCCCCCCCTCGGAAGGCTAAATCCTTGCTCATGAGCAGCACGGACGCTTTCAAGGATTCTTTCAATGTGCGGCGCAAGCTGATCCTCCCAAGCGGCGCGGAGGTCGATTATTTCAGCCTGCGCGCACTTGAGGAGCAGGGCCTTGGCGGGCTCTCCCGCTTGCCGGTCTGCCTGCGCATCGTGCTCGAATCGGTGCTGCGCAATTGTGACGGCCAGCGGATCTCGGAAGCAGACGTCCGCACGCTTGCCGGTTGGACGCCAAAGGCCCCGCGCACGGCCGAAATCCCCTTTGTCGTGGCGCGCGTGTTGCTGCAAGATTTCACCGGGGTGCCGCTGCTGGTCGATCTCGCCGCCATGCGCTCGGCGGTCGCCGCAGCCGGCGGAAATCCAAAAATCATCGAGCCGCTGGTACCGGTCGATCTCGTCGTCGACCACTCGGTACAGGTCGATGTCGCGGGCACGGCCGGCGCTCTGCAACGCAATATGGAAATCGAGTTCGAGCGCAACCATGCCCGTTATCAATTTTTAAAATGGGGCATGCAGGCTTTCGAGACCTTCCGCGTGGTACCGCCCGGAATCGGCATCTGCCATCAAGTCAATCTTGAATATTTGGCCGGAGTGGTGCTGCAACGCGAAGGTGTCGCGTTCCCCGACACGCTGGTCGGAACCGATTCGCATACCACCATGATCAACGGACTGGGCGTGGTCGGCTGGGGTGTGGGTGGCATCGAGGCAGAAGCGGGAATGCTCGGCCAGCCGGTTTACTTTCTCACCCCCGACGTGGTCGGTGTGCATCTGAAGGGCCGGCTGCGCGAAGGCGTAACCGCCACCGATCTGGTTCTGCGCTTGACGGAAATGCTTCGCGCCGCCAAGGTGGTGAGCAAATTCGTCGAATACCATGGCGAGGGAGCCAGCGCGCTCGCCGTCACCGACCGTGCGACCATCGCCAATATGGCGCCCGAGTATGGCGCAACCATGGGTTATTTTCCGATCGACGAGCGCACGCTCGACTATCTCGCGGCCACGGGACGCAAGCCGGAGCAGATCGCATTGGTGCGCGCCTATGCCGAGGCGCAAGGCCTGTTTGGCATCCCGGCTGCCGGGGCTTGCGATTATTCGAGCGTGCTTGAGCTTGACCTCGACACGATCGAGCCGTCAATCGCTGGACCACGTCGCCCACAGGATCGAATCGCGCTCGGCGAAGCTGGCAGCCGATTCAATCAACTTCTTGCAGCACCGGTCGCCGACGGTGGCTTCGCCCGCAACGAAGGCGGGATCGCCCGGCTAGACGTGCAGCTCGGGGCCGAGAGCGAGAGTCTGGGCGATGGCGATATCGTGATCGCCGCGATCACCTCGTGCACCAATACCTCGAACCCGAGCGTGATGGTCGCGGCGGGCCTGCTCGCCCGGAAAGCGGTCGCGCGCGGCCTGAAGGTACGGCCGACGGTCAAAACCTCGCTCGCACCCGGCTCCCGGGTGGTGACGGATTACCTCACCCGCGCCGGCCTCCTGGAGCCGCTGGCAGAGCTTGGCTTCGCCCTCGTCGGCTATGGCTGCACCACCTGCATCGGCAACTCAGGTCCCCTGCCCGATGCCCTGGAGTCGGCGATCTCGGCCGGCGACCTGGTGGTCGCAAGCGTGCTTTCCGGCAATCGTAATTTCGAAGCAAGGGTACACCAAAGCGTGCGCGCCAACTTCCTGATGAGCCCGCCACTCGTCGTCGCTTTCGCGCTCGCCGGCCGAGTCGATCTCGACCTCTCGACAGAGCCGCTCGGAAGCGACACTGAGGGCCGCGAGGTCTTCCTGCGCGATCTCTGGCCGAGCAACGCCGAAGTGGAAAGCGCGCTGCTTGGCGCCGGCGGGGCCGAGGCCTACCGCCGCCTCTACGCCGATCTCGGCGAGGGCAACCCGCTCTGGGCGGCGATCTCGGCCACAGCGGGGAACGTCTACGATTGGGATGCCGCCTCCACCTACATCCAGCAGCCGCCCTTCTTTGACGGCTTTGGGCCAAAGCCCGGTGCGGTCTCCGATATTCGTGGCGCGCGCGCGCTCGCCCTCTTCGGCGACTCGGTGACGACCGACCACATCAGCCCGGCCGGGGCAATCAAGACGGATTCACCGGCGGGCCGCTACCTGCGCGAAAGCGGCGTCGGACCGGCCGACTTCAACTCCTACGGCTCGCGCCGCGGCAACCACGAGGTGATGATGCGCGGCACCTTCGCCAACGTACGGATCAAGAACCTGATGCTGCCCGGCACCGAGGGCGGCCTGACGGCGCACCAGCCTGACGGGA
>VFKT01000111.1 GCA_009885395.1 Deltaproteobacteria bacterium
AGCCGGGGTGGACGGCAAGCACCTGCTGACCGCCGATGCGCCAGTTTTCGCTGCGGTCGGCGTCGTCGAAAAGCGGCCAAGTTGGCTCGAAACGCAGCTCGTCGCCCGAGACGTCAATCGTATGCATCTGACCTTCGAAGGAGACGAAGAGCCAGCTCTCGCCGAGCCGCGCCCCCTTTTCGCTGATTGGATCCTTGTCGGGGTCAAAGAACGGCGCCGTTCGCTTCGCCGTCCAGCTTGCGTCCGGGCCCGAGCGCGAAAGCAACATCGCGCCGCCGTTGCCGCAGAGCAGAAAGAAGCGCTCGGGACCGGCTGGGTAGACCAGACTGCAGCCCGGGGTTTCGACCTCGGCGACGAAGCTGCGCGCCGCGACATCGACCAGGGTCACGGATTGCGCCGGGGCCACGTTGAACACCGCGAGCCAGCGGCCGTTGTCGGAAAGAGCGCTCGAGGCGACGCCCGTCATGTATTCGGCTCGCTTGGGCGGGATTGGGATCTCGGTGACGAAGTCGAGCGTGCTGCCGTCATACACGGAAACAACGTCGCTGCGGCTGCCGCGTATGCCACGCGAGAAATAGCTCTCCGCGATGTAGATCTCGTGCCCATCGGTGGAGCGGTGCGGGTAGATGGCGAAGCCGACTCCGACCGAACCCGAAGCGATCGAGCCGACCAACCGGCCGCGGTCGGCGTCGAAGAGACCGGCCCGGTGCAGCAGGATTTCACTCAGCCAGAACCAATGCTCTCGTGCACCGGCTTCGGTCGAGAGTTTCAGGCTATGGCCGACTTCCTCGCCGGCCCGGGCGGGGTTGTTGCCCCCGCTTGAGAGCAGGGCCAGAGCCACCAGGGCGCCGCAACACCGCTGTTTCGCCAATCGGCCATGACGCATGGCCACGGATTAGCACGGCGAGCCCGCGCGGATCGAGCCGGGCGGCAGACCAACCAGAGCGCCTCGGTCAGATTTGCCACAGCGTCGAGGATCGGCTTCCGTTGGCTACCCATGTTGGCAATGAACTCGTTTTGCCAAGGTGCCGGTCGCTGGCTTCTCGGCCGTGGCCTGCTGCTGGTTCTCGTTGCGGCGGGCTGCGGGGCCCCGATCCGGGTGCAGCGGGGCGATCCGGACGCGATTTACCGAAGCCTCGCCGACAGCGCGCTGACCGGCTCGCAACTCAGCAACGAGACCCGTGGCGTGGTCTGGCGCCACGGTATCGGCGACCGCTGGATCGAAGACCCGGTGGCGATGCTGCAGACTCTTCATCAGAAGGTCGCCGCCGAGAAGAACGCCGACCCGATTGCACTTTATGCACTTTCAGAACTCGCGCTTTACGCAGCGCAACACGGCGAGGTGGATGCAACGACCCGCCGCTGCCTCTATCTCTCGGCTGCAGTCTACGGCTATTTCTACCTCGAACGCGCTCCGGCAGCGGCGGCCTTCTCGCCGACCTTTCGCGCCGCCACGGATATCTACAACCGCAGCCTGGCGCATACCTTTGTGGCGGCGAATGGAGATTTCGCGCCCACGCCGGGTCGCTACCCGTTGGTGGTTGGAGAGTTGTCGATCGAGCTGGAAACCGATCCTTTCATTGGTTCGAGACGGCTCACGCGTTTTCTGCCTTCAGTCGATTACGAGGTCGGTGGCATGATCAACCGCCACCGTCAGGCTGGACTCGGAGTGGCGTTGATCGGACTCTTCGACGACCAGGCCGCCCGGGCCGAGGGCGATAGGCTGGCCGATCGCGCGGCCGTGCCGCTGACGGCTGAGCAGCATGACGCCCGGCTCGGCTTAGCAGAAATGGGTGGCGAGCCTGCCCTTTGGCGACGACGTGGAGGTGCATTCGATCGTCGCGACCACTTCGGGGAAGGCCGGCGTGGGGCAGACCGACGGCGTAGTCGCGTGGGAAAGCGCTCATTTGCCCGAGGCTGAGACCGAGATTGTCGTCGAGTCGAGCCATTCGGCGCAAGGCTCGCCACAGGTCATTGCCGAAGTCCGCCGCATCCTGCTCGAGCACCTCGAGAAGTTTCAGCAGGGGACGTCGTCCGAGCGCATTCGGATCGGCGCCGTTTCCGAAATGGCGACCTCGAGCAAGCGGCATTCGCGTGGCCCGTTGAAGACCAGGTGACGGGCGCGCGGCTTGAGCCCGAGCGAATGTGAGACCCGGCCCATCGGGGCCAGGATGAACGCGTCCCAGCCGAGCATTTGCTGCCTCAGGGTATTGCCCAACGAGCGGTAGATCGCCTCGGCGGTTTCCGTCGACTCGAGCCGCTCGCCGTAGGGCGGATTGGCGACGATCAGGCCCGGGCGATCACCGACAGGGCGCATGTCCTCGAACGGCTGACAGGAGAATTCGATCCCGCTCAATCCCAGCCCGTACGCGTTCTGTTCCGCCATCGAGACCGCCGAAGGATCGATGTCACGGGCGTGGATGCGGCAAGGTTCGTTCGCGCCGGCCCGGCTGCGCTCCCAAGCTTCTGCGACGAGTTCGGACCAGACGGCGCCATCATGTCCGAGCCAGCGGGTGAACCCAAAGCGGGTTCGAACCAGTCCCGGTGCGCTGTCGAGCGCCATGCCGGCCGCTTCAAGGGCGAAAGTTCCGGAACCACACATCGGGTCGATCAAGGATTCTCCGGCGCGGGCCCGGCGCGGCCAATCGGCTTGCAGGAGGACGTGCGCGGCGAGCGTCTCCTTTAGCGGTGCCATGCCGATCTGTCGTCCCGGGGTCCTGAGATGCAGCGAATCACCGCTCAGGTCGAGGCTGATCGTCACGAGATTGTTTCGCAAATGAGCATTGACGATAAGGTCCGGCTCTTCGCGGTCGATGTTGGGACGCCGACCGAGGCGACTGCGGATCGAATCGACGATTGCATCTTTGACTTTTTGGGCACCGAAGCGCTCGTCGCGGATGGCAAGCGAGCGGCCGACGAAATCGACCCGCAAGGTGCCGTCGGGCGAGAGGTGCTCGGTCCAGGGCAGGGCGGCCACGCCTTCGTAGAGAGCATCGGCATCCATCGCTTCGAAGCGGCAAAGCCGCAGCAGCACCCGGCTCGCGGCCCGACTCCAGAGGCAGGCTTTCAGTCCGTCGCGCAGCGGGCCGCTGAAGCGGACCGATCCACTCTCGGCCACCACCCGCTGCAGCCCCATGCGGCGCAACTCCTGGGCGAGAACCTCCTCGCCATGCAGGCTGCAGGTCGCGGTAAAAGTCTCTGGTGTGCTCATGCCGTTGCCGCCCGATCGCTTGGGGTGTCGGGTTGCCCTCGGGCGAAAGGCTGCCTAGCAGGCTGGCCAAGGACGCCAAAGGTGGGGGCAAGCCACGACGATCGCCGCGTTCGAGGCCAATGATCTGCGCCTGCTCGATGATCCTTACCCGGCGTTGCCCGAGCTTTGTCGGGCAGGTCCGATCGTGCGCCTTCGCACCGGTTTCTGGGCGGTGACCGGCTACGAGGCGGCGATGGAGGTGTTCCAGAAGCGCTGTGCCTCCGCCGCCATCGGGCAACGCTATCTGGCCGCGTTGCCGCCGGGGGCGGCCCGCAACGAGATGCGCCATCGCGTCAACTTCCTCGATCCACCCGATCACCCGAGGGTTCGAGGCCTGGTTTCCAAGGCCTTCAGCCCGCGCCGGGTCGCCGATCGCGTGCCCTGGATGCGGGCTGGAGCCGAGCGACTGGTTGAAAATCTTGACAGTAGCAGGGAATTCGACCTGCTGAGCAGATTCGCACACCAGCTTCCGTCTCTCGTGATTTCCGAGTTGCTGGGTGTTCCTCCCGAAGATCGCGACCAACTCACGGCCTGGATCGACGAGGTCTCCCCTCTGCCCGAGGCCGAAGTGATGCTCGAGACTCTGGCTTAGAATTTTCGGGCTTGACGATTTGCTGGGAGCGGCCGTTGCGCGGGCATTTGCGCGCGCCGTTGCGGGCCCTCGACGAACTCGTGGTCAGGCGTACGCCTCAGGTGGATTAAAACACCGCTCCCGGCCGATATTCGCCGAAGACTTCACGCATCGCGTCCGAGATCTCACCGAGCGTACAAAGGCCACGCACGGCATCGAGGATCGCCGGCATCAGGTTCTCCTCACCACGGGCACGGCGTGAGACTTCAAGGAGTGCGGCTTTCGCTCGCACCTGGTCGCGGCCTTCGCGCACCGCCGCCACCTGGCGGCGCTGCCGCTCCTCGAGCGCCGGATCGATTTTGAGAATTTCAGGCAGGGCTTCACGCTCCTGTGTGAATTGATTGACGCCGACGATGATGCGTTCACCTCGCTCGATCTCCTGCTGGTAGCGGTAGGCCGCGTTCTGGATCTCGCGTTGCATGAAACCGGCTTCGATCGAAGCCACAGCACCTCCCATATCCTCGATCCGCTGCAAATACTCAAGCGTCTGGTTCTCGAGCTTGTCGGTCAGCGATTCGATGAAATAGCTGCCGGCGAGCGGGTCGATCGTGTCGGCAGCTCCGCTTTCATTGGCGATCACCTGTTGGGTGCGCAACGCCAGTCGCGCCGAATCCTCGGTCGGCAGCGCCAGCGCCTCGTCGCGGCCGTTGGTATGCAGCGATTGCGTACCGCCGAGCACGGCCGCGAGTGCCTGCAGGGTCACTCGAACCACGTTGTTGTCGATCTGCTGCGCGGTCAGCGAACTGCCGGCTGTCTGGGCATGGCAGCGCAGCACCATCGAACGTTCATCTTTGGCCTTGAAACGGTCCCGCATGATACGTGCCCAGATCCGTCGCGCGGCGCGGAACTTGGCGACTTCCTCGAAGAAATCGTTGTGGACATTCCAGAAGAAGGAGAGCCGACCGGCAAAGCGATCGACATCAAGCCCCACGGCCATGGCCGCCTCGACGTAGGCGATGCCGTTGGCGAGGGTGAAGGCGATTTCTTGTGCAGCCGTCGAGCCGGCCTCACGGATGTGGTAGCCGCTGATCGAAATCGTGTTCCATGACGGCACCTCCGTCGCGCAGAAGGCGAAGATGTCGGTGATGATCCGCAACGAGGGCCGCGGCGGGTAGATGTAGGTGCCGCGCGCGACGTATTCCTTCAGGATATCGTTCTGGATCGTGCCACCCAGCTTGGCCCAGGGCACGCCGTTCTTCTCGGCGACCGCCAGATAGAGCGCCAACAGGATTGACGCCGTCGAGTTGATCGTCATCGAGGTGGTGACCCGATCGAGCGGAATCCCTTTCAGCAGGGTTTCCATATCGGGCAAGGAATCGATCGCGACACCGACCCGGCCAACTTCGCCGCGGGCAAAGGCGTGGTCCGAGTCGCGTCCCATCTGGGTGGGCAGGTCAAACGCCACCGAGAGGCCGGTCTGGCCCTGGTCAAGCAGGTAGCGATAGCGGGTGTTGGATTCTTCGGCGGTGCCGAAGCCGGCGTATTGCCGCATGGTCCAGAAGCGGCCGCGGTACATGGTCGGCTGGACGCCGCGCGTGAAGGGGAACTCGCCTGGAAAACCGAGATCTTCGAGATAATCGGCTTCGCTCCGATCGGCCGGAGTGTAGAGCCGCCGCACCTCGGTTTCGCTGGTGGTCTCGAAGCGTTCGCGACGCTCGGGCGCTTTCCTGAGGAGCTTGCCGAGTGGGCCCGCCTCGTGAGCGGCGTGGGCGCGGCGGATCGCGTCGAGATCGTCCATGGCGGGCGAGCCTAGCTTTCGGTCTCCGGAGCGACCACCGGTCCCGGGATTGCCACCGAATTCCCGCTGTTTTGCGGGCGCGAGGGTGATTTTCCCAGATTCGGCGGGCCTTTGCGCCGCTGCCTAAAGGTTTCGAGGAGCCCGTCCGACAAGGGGTATAAGCGTATTCCCCTATAGTTCAGGGGGTAATCACCGAGCCGCGGCTCCATGGACCAGGCAGCGAGAGGATCGACCAGATGGCGACCAGAAATAGTACAGCAGAAAAAATGGCAGCGTCTCTTTACGAGCGCCTGGGTGGCGCCAAGGCGCTTACGGCCGTGGTCGAGGGCCTCTACGTCAGGATTCTTGCCGATCCGTTGCTCGCGCCCTTCTTCAAGGCGACCGATATGGCGCGCCAGAGGCGGCAGCAGGTGGCCTTCCTGTCGCAGGCGTTCGGCGGTCCGGAGGTCTTCAAGGGCCCGGGCATGAAGGCCGCGCACGCTGGCCGAGGCATTCAGCAAGAGCATTTCATGGCGGTGGCCGGGCATCTTCAGGCGACTCTCGTTGCGGCAGGTGTTCCCGCAGCGCTGGTGGCCGAGGTGATGGGGCAGGTCGCACCGCTTTCGGCCGTCATCGTCGATGGCAGCAAAACGTCGCGATCGTTGAGCGCGGTCAATGAAAAAACTAAGGAAAAGAAGGGCACAAACATGGGAAGTCCAAGACGCGGGGGCGGGCAGGCTGCGAAAGTCATTGACGATCCACCGGAGGAGAGTCATGGGCAATCTGTTTTTCAGCAGATGCTGGAGGACTCGCCAATCAATGTGATGCGTGCCGACATCAACGGCACGATTCTCTATATGAATCAGACCTCGCTGACGACGTTGCGCACCCTTGAGCAATATCTGCCGGTCAAGGCCGATCAGATTGTCGGCCAGTCGTTCGACATCTTTCATAAAAACCCCGCCCACCAGCGTGGCATCATCCGGGATCCGTCGCGCCTGCCACATCGGGCTGTGATTCAGGTTGGGCCAGAAAAGCTCGACCTGCTGGTCACGGCCGTCCGCGATGATGCAGGCACGTACATTGGCCCGATGCTCACCTGGTCGGTGGTGACTGAAAAACTCAAGCTCGAAGACGAAATGGCACGCGTCCAGTCGATGATGGAGAATGTTCCCGTCAATCTCATGCTGGCGGATAGAGACTTCCGGCTGCAGTATATGAACCCGGCCTCGACCAGGACTTTGAAAGGGTTGGAACAATATCTGCCGGCCCGGGTCGAGGATCTGATCGGCCAGTCGATTGATATCTTTCATAAAAATCCGGCGCACCAGCGCGGGATTCTCGCCGATCCAAAGAATCTGCCACATCAGGCCGATATTAAGCTTGGACCTGAGACGCTGGATCTGCTGGTGAGCGCGATCTACGGCAAGGGCGGCGAGTACCTGGGCCCGATGGTCACCTGGTCGGTGATCACCGGACGGCTCGAACTCGAGCGCAAGAGTGCCGAGATGCAAGAGCGTGAGCGTGTTGCCGCCGCCGAACTGCGGGGCAAGGTGGATTCCATGCTCGCGGTGGTCGAGGCCGCTTCGCGCGGTGATTTGACGAAACAGGTGGATGTCAAGGGCGAGGATGCCATCGGACAGATGGGTGAAGCCTTGGGTCGCCTGCTCGGTGATCTGCGCACCAGTATGTCGGCGATCGGCGAAAATGCGGCCAATCTTTCCAGTGCGGCGGAGGAACTGACCAGTGTCGCACAGCAGATGAGCGCCACGGCCGAAGAAACCTCGGCCCAGGCCAATGTGGTGTCGGCAGCGGCCGAACAGGTCAGCAGCAACGTCGATACGGTGGCGACAGGCGCCGAGGAGATGAGCGCCAGCATCAAGGAAATCGCCAAGAACGCCAGCGATGCCGCGCACGTCGCAACCAGTGCGGTTCAGGTCGCGGCCGAGACCGATAAAACGATCGCCAAACTGGGCGAATCGAGTGCCCAGATCGGCGAGGTGGTGAAGGTCATCACCTCGATCGCTCAGCAGACCAACCTGCTGGCCTTGAACGCCACGATCGAGGCGGCTCGGGCTGGCGAAGCCGGCAAGGGCTTCGCCGTGGTTGCCAACGAGGTCAAGGAACTTGCCAAGGAAACCGCCCGGGCGACCGAGGATATCGGCCGCAAGATCGAGGCGATCCAACAGGACGCACGAGGCGCGGTTGGTGCGATCAACGAAATTACCAGCATCATCAACCGGATCAACGAGATCCAGATCACGATCGCAGCGGCGGTCGAGGAGCAGACTTCAACCACCAACGAAATCACCCGCAACGTGACCGAAGCGGCCCGTGGCAGCAGCGAAATCGCCCAGAACATCACGGGCGTTGCCACTGCGGCGCAGAGCACGACCGCGGGGGCGAACGATACCCAGACCTCGGCCTCCTCGCTTGCGAGAATGGCCTCCGAGTTGAGCCAGCTTCTTTCGAAATTCACTTATTGAGAAGGATCCACTGGTGTTGTGGGTGGATGCGCGATGAGGGCGTGTGATCTGCAGGGCGGGGCTCCCGGTGCGGGGGCCCCGCTGCTTTCCGGGCCGCAGGGTGGAGATGGGGAACCACCTGGGTTGGTTCTTCTCGGTGTCAATTTTCGTAACGCGACCTTGTCGGTACGGGAGGCCCTGCATCTCGACGACGAGGCCTCGGCGGAGTGGATGCGGCTTGCACGGCGGCATGGGGCGCGCGAGGCCTTCGCGCTCTCGACCTGCAATCGCACCGAATTGGTTGTGGTGGGCGCACCCGGCGGGGAGTCCACCGCTGCGGACGCCGCTGTCGATGCATTGGTCGAGATCCGGCCCAACGCCGGCGCGCTCTGTCGGGAAGTTTTGCGTTGGCGGCTCGACGGGTTGGCCGGGGTCCGGTATCTGCTGCGGCTCGCGACGGGCCTTGAGTCGGCGATTCTCGGCGATGGCCAGATCCTCGGTCAGTTGAGGGCGGCACAACGCCTGGCGGCGGCTGGTGGTAGTCTCGGGGCGGTCCTCAATCGTATGCTTTCAGACGCCTCCCGCTGCGGGCGGCGGGCACGCTGCGAGACCGGGATTGGGGCTGGCACGGCTGGCACGGCCAGTGCGATCGTCTCAATGGTCCACGAGAGGCTTGGCGTCACATCTGGCCGGAAATCAGGAGACGGACTGAGCCTTTCCGTCGACGCGAGCTGGCCGACGGTTGTCGTGGTCGGCGCGGGGCAAGTGGCACGCGATCTCGTTCGCGCACTGGCAAAGCAGAAAAGTTGCAATCTTGTCATCGTCAACCGCAGCGGCGAGCGCGCGGTCGAACTCGCCGGGGAAACGGGCGCGACCGCTGCTCCCTTCGAGAGGCTGGCCGAGATCTGTCAATCCGCTTCGATCGTGGTGGCGGCGACAGCCGCTGCGACACCGATCCTGGGTCCGCGTGAACTTGATCTCCTGCCGCGCGAATCAGGGCGAGGCTTGTTGGTGATCGATGCCGGTTTGCCGCGCAACGTTTCGAGCGGGGTTGCCGCCGAAGTGCTGGATATTGATTGCATTCGCGAGCGCCAGGGGCGGGCTCTTGAGCAACGGCAGGCCGCGGTGCCGGCAGTCGAGGCTTTGATCGCGAGCGAGATCGAACGGTTCAAAATCTGGTCGGTGCGGCAGGCCGCCGAACCGGCAATCCGGCGACTTTTCGCTGATGCTGAGACTTTCGAGCGTTCCCTGCAAACTCTCGGCTCGGCGGTCGATCTCGGCCAGGTGCGGCATCAGCTCGATCGCCATGCGCGCCGGGTTCGAGGGCTTCCTCCGCGCGGCAGTCGGCGTCAGAGGGCGATGGCGTCGGCGTAGGAGATTCTCTCGAAAGCCTCCAAGGTCGCGATTGGCGAGGCGTTTCCGACGGATACGCCCGGCGAGACCACAACCTCTGCAGCGCGGGCCAGCATCCGCGTCATGCCCGGGAATTCAGTGCTCTCGGGCTCGCGTGAGCGGAAATCCTGTCCGAAAAAATGCGTTCGTCCCTGCTGGTGGCAGAGGTCCAGACCCAGGTAGACCACCTCCGTGAAGTCCATGTAGACGGCGATCTGCAAGGCGAAATAGGCGACGGTGTAGCCCGAGTAGATGCCGCGCGCCGGGTCTCGAAGAGGACGGGATTGCCGAGCGAGTCGATACTTCGTTGGATGATCTCGGGCGCTGACCCATGCGAGCTGCCGCGTGACCCTCGACTCAGCACAATGACCGCGTCGCGCGCTTCCGTGTCTGGATAACCGCACCAGTTGGCCAGCAGGTCAAGGCCGCTGGTTCGCGCCAATGAAGCGGCGTGGCAGTAGCGGCGCGCGTCCGTCGGGGTGTGGAGGAATTCGGCAACGACCGGTAGCGGGTGGTCGGGTGACGAGATTTTGACTGCGGCCGACATCGAGAGGAAAACCGGCAAGCGCAGGCCCATTCCAGAAAGCGGATGTGCGCGACAGGCCTGAGCCTTCAGTCGCCTGCCTCAGATTTCAAAGGCGGGGAAGATTCGGCGCGGCGCTCTGATCCGAAGAAGAGTGCGTAAAGCGCCGGCAGTACAAAAAGCGTGAGTGCCGTGCTCGAGAAGAGTCCGCCGATCACCACGGTCGCCAGCGGCCGTTGCACCTCGGCGCCGGTGCCCGTCGCCAGTGCCATCGGCAGGAAACCGAGCGAGGCGACCAGTGCCGTCATCAGCACCGGGCGTAGCCGGGTCACGGCCCCCCGAACGATAGCGTCGTCGAGTGGCGCACCTTCTTCCCGCAATTCATTGATGAAGGTGACCAGCACCAGCCCGTTGAGCACGGCCACGCCCGAGAGCGCGATGAACCCAACGGCTGCCGAGATCGAGAAGGGCATGCCCCGCAACCAGAGGGCGAAAATACCTCCTGCCAGGCCAAGCGGCACACCCGTGAAAACAATGGCTGCTGGTTTGAGACGAGAGAAGGTACTGTAAAGCAGAAGCAGGATCACGCCAAAACAGAAGGGGATCACGACGGCGAGCCTTTGTCTGGCCTTGACGAGATTTTCGTACTGGCCACCCCAGGAGAGCCACATGCCAGCGGGAAGGACCACCTCGTCTGCGATCCGGGCCTGGGCGTCCTCGACGAAGGAGCCGATATCGCGGTCGCGCACGTTGGTCTGAACGACGATGCGACGCTTGCCGTTCTCGCGGCTGACCTGGTTGGGGCCTTCTGTGAGATTGATGTTGGCGACGGCCGACAAAGGTACATAATTGGGCACGAAGCGTTTGATATCGTCCGCGCCGAGCGCGACGGCGACTTCAGCTTTGTCCTGGTGCGAGAGTGCGATCGGCATATCGCCAAGTGCGAGAGGGTCGGCGCGGTAGGCCTCGGGCAGGCGAACGACGATATCGAAGCGGCGGTCACCCTGGAACAACTGGCCCGCGTGCTGTCCTCCGATGGCCGCCGAAATGGTGTCGTGGACGTCTTGAACGGCGAGTCCGTAGCGGCCGAGCGCGTTGCGGTCGACGTCGATGCCGAGCACGGGCGCACCCACGATCTGCTCGACTCGGGTGGCAGTTGCGCCAGGGGTATCGGCCAGCACCTTGGCGAGCTTTCGGGCGAAAGGCAGCATGACGTCGAAGTCTTCGCCAAAGAGCTTGACGGCAACATCACCGCGCACGCCGGCGAGGAGTTCGTTGAACCGTTCTTCGAGCGGTTGGCTGAGTTCGAAAACGCCGCCGGGAAGCCGATTCATGATGGCCTCGATTCGGCCCTCGACGTGACGCTTGGTCTCGCTGGAGTCCGGCCATTCGCTGCGTGGCTTCAGGATGACGAAAGTATCGGCCGAGTAAGGCGGCATGGGGTCGGTGGCCATCTCGGCGGTGCCGGTGCGCGAGAAGACGAAGGCGACTTCGGGAAGCCGCTTGATGGCCCGCTCCGCGTCCTGCTGCATCCGGGTCGATTCCGAGAGGCTGGTACTGGGGATCTGCGAGGGGCGGACCATGATATCGAGTTCGCTGAGAGTGGGCGCAAACTCCTGACCGAGAGCGAAGAAAAGGGGCAACGAGGCGCCGAAGAGCAGCCCGGCGGCAGCGACCACCGTGCCGCGGTGGCGCAAGGCGGCGTCAAGCGCCTGGCCGTAGCGGTGCTTGGTCCAGCGCATGAAGCGCGTCTCGCCCTCGCGAACCGGCCCCCGGACAAACACGGCCACCATCGCCGGCACGAAGGTCAGCGAGAGTACGAAGGCCGCCACCAACGCGAAGATCACGGTCAGCGCCATCGGCTCAAACATCCTCCCCTCGACGCCGGAGAGACTCAGAATCGGAAGGTAGACCGTGATGATGATCGCCTCGCCGAAGGCGGTTGCGGTGCGCACCTGTTTGCTGGCCGCGAACACGACCTCCAAGCGCTCCGGCGTGGTCAGGGCGCGGCCCAACTCCTGCTGTCGCTCGGCCAGACGCCGCAGGCAATTCTCGACGATGATGATGGCGCCATCGACGATAAGGCCGAAATCGATTGCGCCGAGGCTCATCAGGTTGCCGCTGGTTTTGGTCTCGACCATGGCGATGGCGGTCAAGAGCATCGAGAGGGGGATGGCCAGCGAGGTGATGATCGCGGCGCGAAAGTTGCCGAGCATGAGGAAGAGCACGACGATGACCAGCAGCGCGCCTTCGCTGAGATTCTTCGCGATCGTGCCGATTGCCGCATCGACCAGATGGGTGCGGTTCAGCACCGTTTTGGTCATGATGTCGGGCGGCAGACTTGGGCCGACCTGGCGGAGGCGTTCGTCGACAGCGGCGGCCACTGTGCGACTATTTTCACCGAGAAGCATGAAGGCCGTGCCGAGGACGACTTCTTCACCATTTTCGGTCGCTGCACCCGTGCGCGCTTCGCCGCCGATCCGGATCGTGGCCACGGCCGAGAGGAGGATGGGCACGCCGCCTCGCTCGGCGACTACGACGTTTTCGAGGTCCTGCAGGCTGGCCAACCGACCGGGCGCCCGGACGATATAAGATTCGCCATTATGTTCGATGAAGCCCGGCCCCGCGCTGGTGTTGTTCCGCAGCAACGCATCGGCGAGGTTCTGGAACGTCAGACCATAAGCCCGCAAGCTGGCCGGATCGGGCTCGACTGTATATTGTTTGACAAAACCGCCAATGACGTCGATCTCGGCGACGCCAGGCGTCCCCTTCATCTGGGGGCGGACAATCCAGTCTTCGACCGTGCGGAGATAGCCCGCCAGCTCGACCTCTGTCTTCAAGCGCTCGCCTTCCGGCGTGAGATAGGCGCCATCGGCTTGCCAGCCGGGCCTGCCGTCGTGCACGGCGGCACCCTCGCCACGCGGGTGCTCGTACTCGAGCGTCCACATATAGATTTCGCCGAGCCCGCTCGAGATCGGGCCCATGACGGTCTCGACCTCGGGCGGCAGGCTTTGGCCCGCCGTGGCGAGACGTTCGAAAACCTGCTGGCGAGCGAAGTAGATATCGACGTCGTCGTCGAAGACGGCCGTCACCTGGGCGAAACCGTTGCGCGAGAAGGAACGCGTGTGTTCGAGCCCGGGGATTCCGGCAAACGCCGTCTCAAGGGGGAAGGTGACCAGCTTTTCGACTTCTGTCGGCGAGAGCGAGGGCGCGGTGGCATTCACCTGAATCTGGCGGTTGGTGATGTCGGGAACGGCGTCAATGGGAAGGTGAACCAGCGACCAGCCGCCAAAGGCGGCGGCGGCGAGCACCGCGAGAATGACCAGGCCACGGCGGTCGACGGAAAAGCGGAGGATTTTTTCGAGCATGGGATCAATCCTCCTCAGTGTTCGTCTGGCGCATCGGCCTTGGAAAACTCGGCCTTGACAAGGAAGGAACGCTGGTCGGCGATCCTCTCCCCTGCGGCGAGCCCGTCGATGACCTCGACACGTGTCCGCCCGACGCGGCCGAGAGTGATCGCCCGAGGCGAGAACTGCCCGGCCTCTGCGACGAAGACGACGGGGTGTTGCTCAAAGGTCTGGACCGCACGACGTGGGATCACGATGGCTACAGTGACCGGATCGAGCACGCTGGCGCTGACGAAGAGCCCCGGTCGCCACGCCCCATCGGGATTCGGCAGCACCACACGTGCGTTCGCCGTCCGCGTCGCCTGGTCCAACAAGGGCGACAGATAGGAAATCTGGCCTTCCGCTTTCGCCTCGCTGCCGCTGGCGACGACCTTGACGGTTTGGCCGACGCGAACCTGCGAGAGGACGTTCTGGTAGACGCTGACCAAGACCCAGACGGTCGAGAGATCGGCGACGATGAAGGCGGCGGCGTCGGGTGCGACGGTTTCGCCGGGTACAATATGCCTGTCGATGATGGTCCCATCGATACCGGCACGAAGTTCGAAGGTCGAGAGATTGCTGCTCTCGATGATGGCAAGGACATCACCGGCCTTGACGGTATCGCCGACCGATTTCCGGACCTCGCCCACCAATCCCGGATAACGTGGCGCGATATGCGAGATGCGCTCGGGATTCGGTCGCACCTCACCGGGGAGGTCAAGGGCGAGATCGACC
>VFKT01000338.1 GCA_009885395.1 Deltaproteobacteria bacterium
CCGTGCGCACGAACACCCGGGCGGCCATGCCCACCATCTCGGCGTGCAAACCGTCAGAACCCGATTCCGTAAGCAACGCAGCGGCCTGGGCCAGAGCCTCGCGTGGCAGATCATCGACCCACCACTCGCAAGTCTCGCCCCGCAGCAGCGCCTGCAAGGTTGCGGGATTCCGCGGCAGGAGACACCGCACCGCCAGCCAGTACCCTGCTGAAAGCTCGAACCCGGGTCGATCGTCGGTGCTAAAATCGACGAGGTTGCGTGCGTCCGCGAGCAGCCGGGGATGTGCCACTAAAGTTTCGAGCCCGAGTGCAGAGCCCGCCCGGACCAGTGCCGGCATCTCGAGTCCGAGAGCGGTATCACGCAGGTCAATCTCCGGATAGCTCAGATTCCGGCGAACGACCGCCTTGGCGCGAGCATCGTCCCCCCGAGGAGAGAGAGAGCCCGGCGCCACCTGCTCCGGAAAGGCGTCATCGGCGCTGCGGTAAACGTCTGGGCCGCGAACCGCTGCGGGCTCGGCTGGACCGTCTCCGGCCGCCCCCACGCTGCGCCAACCTCGGCTCGTGTCGTGGACCAGCCACGATGTCGGATGGGCTGGAGCGCCCTCGTCCGGCAGCCCAAGCAGCGTCCCTTGCCGACTCAGCCAGGCACCGTGTTGCCAGCCAAAATTGGTTGGACAGAAAGCGATCGCACCTTCGGCGGCCGAGGGCTCTGTGATCCAGTCCTCGGGCCGTCGCCCGGTAGCGCCACCGAAGCGACGGCGCGTCGCCTCGGCATCGATGAGCGGCCCCGCAAAGACCGGACCTGGATCGAGAAAACGCTCATCAATCCGCAACTCGGCCCCGTCATTGCCGTCGAGTTCGAGCCGGAGCCAGCGATGCCGGGCCGGCCCTGCTGCGCGACGCTCCTCTCTCGAGATCCGCATCGCCTGCGGCAGCTACCACCGGATGGAGCGAATCGCCCCAGGCCGCCAGCTCCCCGATCGGGCCGCATCTTTCACGCACCCTTCGATCACGCTATCCCAAAGACGCGCCTGGAAAACGCGATACCCGTGCCCGCAAGCCTTGAGAACCTCGCCGAGGGCGTCCTCGCCTTCCAGCAGCGCCACCTCGTCACGCCGCTGGATGCATCGCCCGATGCGACCGGCTTCGCCGAGCTCGCACTCTCGGCCTTTGCCCTGCAATACCGATGCATCGAGAGTTACCGATCTTTTTGTGATCGGCGTGGCGTACGACCAGAAACCATCTCCAACTGGAGACAGATTCCGCCTATTCCCACCGCCGCCTTCAAAGAGCTTGATCTCGCCTGTGCGCCACCCGAGAAAATCTTCATCACCAGCGGCACCACCGAGGGACGCAACCGGCCGGGTCGCCACCTCGTGCCGCGACTTGATCTCTACCGGGCGGGTGCGCTGGCCCATTTCAAGCGCATGGTGCTACCCGACGGCCTGCAACCGCGCCTGATCGCTCTCCTCGCCGACCCAACGATTCTCCCGGACTCCTCGCTTGTCCAGATGGTTGACTGGATCCGTACCGACCTCTGCGCCGACAATGGAATTTGGCTGGTCAAGCACGACGGCTTCAACCCGGAGCGTGCCCAAATGGAAATCGAAACGGAGGCGCGTCTGGGTCAGCCGCTCCTGCTTTTTGGGGTTCGCGCCAGCTTCACTGCACTTTTGGACCACCTCGCGGCCACGCGTGCGACGATCCTCCTGCCGGCCGATTCCCGCGTTGTGGACACCGGCGGACCCAAAGGTGGACGCACCCTTTCCGACGCCGGATTTCTTTCCGCTTGCTGGCACCGCCTGGGAATCGCCGGCTATCAATGCTTGAACGAATACGGCATGACAGAGCTGGGCTCGCAGTACTACGACGATGTGCTCCGCGAGCGACTCGATGGCAGCAACAGCCCGCGACGCAAGGCCCCGCCGGCGTGGCTCGCCACCCTGGCACTTGATCCGAATACCCTCGAGCCGGTTCCGGACGGAACCCCCGGTCTGCTGGCGCATTTTGACCTTGCAAACATTGGCTCGGTCCTCGCCGTCCTGACCGACGATATCGGCGTGCTGCACGGCCGTCGCTTGACGCTGCGTGGCCGCCGAGAGGGTGCCGAGCCGCGCGGCTGCGCCTTGGCGCTGGCCGATCTTCTCGCGACGAAGGTCCCGGTCGACCGCGTCGGCGAGCACGCAAGTCCGCCCGTGCTGGCGCTGGCCGATCTTCTCGCGACGAAGGTCCCGGAGCACGCGCCATGAAGCCCTCCCCGGAAGCTCCGGACAACGCCTCCACAAGATCTCTTTTAAAGGCTCTCGAACAGGCCGGGCATGCGCTTCTTGAAACCAGTCTTGAGAAACGGCTGCGGGCGCTCGATGAGGTTCGGGCGCTTTGGCTGGAGGACGACGGCCTGCGCACAGCGTTGGTCCCGCTACTCGCGGCAGCGAGTCAACTCGCCCCTGCCATGCTGGATCTCCACCTCCGCCGGACGTTTTCGGCGTGGTCGGGTACGGCCCTCCGCCGCCTGTTGAACGAAGCCAAGGTCCAGCATCCGAGCGCCCTGCAGCCGCGCCGCGTGGCTATCGTGCTTGCTGCCAACACGCCCGCTTTGGCGGTAGCGCCCTTATTTTCAGCGCTTGCACTCGGGGCCACTGTGGTGCTGAAGCCCGCCCGTGGCGAAACTGCTTTCAGCAATGCCCTGGTCGCCTCGCTGGCGCGCGTCGAGCCACGGTTGGGTGCCGCGGCGACGGTGTTGCCCTGGAAGGGGGGCATCGGCGACACTGAAGACCTTGTTCTTTCTTCAGTTGACCGGATCGTCGCCTACGGTACCGCGACCACGCTAGCCGCCTTGCAGGCGCGCTTTGGCTGCCGGGTGGTGGCGCACGGCCCACGCGCCAGCGCGGTCGTGGTGGCAGATCTCTCACGACCGCTGCAAGAGATCGCACGCGATATCGCTCTCGACGCCGCGCTGCTCGATCAGCGGGGCTGCCTCTCGCCCCAATGGGTGCTGGTCCGCGCCCCACTCGCAGCCGAGGATCTCAGCCGCGCGCTCGCCTGCGAATTGGCGGGGCTTGAAGCCGCGTGGCCACGACGAGCCCTTGATCTGGAAGAAGCCTTGCTCTGGCGCGGGGCGGTGGACCAGGCCGAGGCGGAATTCCTGGCCGGGCGGATCAAGGCCCTGCACGGCGGCGGGACCCGTCCCTGGGCTGTCACACTCGAGTCGACGCCAGAGCTTCGGCCGACCCTGCCTGGTCGTTTTTTGCGGGTGATTCCGGTGCCAGACGATTCCGCCATTGAGACCTGCCTCGCTCCGCTTCGAGGGCATCTGGAATGCATCGGACTCGAAGCGTCAGCCTCAGACCAGCGTCGACTTCGCCGCATCGCTTTTTCGCTCGGCGCGCACCGAGTTTGCGCTCTGGGTTCGATGCAGGATCCACCGGCCGCGTGGCATGCCAGCGGGCATCATCCGATTCAATCCTTGTTAATGAGAGGCTCGGAGGATTTCTCGGAGGTTGGTGCGTCGGCTTCCTTACCAGCGGCGGCGCTCATGCCGGCGGCGCTGACGACCGCTCACCAAGCGCTCGACCTGCAGGTCGCCGCCCTGGCCGATCAGGTCTTGCCGCCTTCGGCTTCCCAGCAGGACGATGAGCAATGGCGCGCCCGCTTTCGTCGCCATATCGCGCAGACTTCGGCCGAACCGCGGGGTCTGGTCGTCGAACGCGCGAGTGGCTCGCGAATTTTCTCACGTGACGGTCGCGGCTG
This sequence comes from Deltaproteobacteria bacterium, assembly GCA_009885395.1. Lineage (GTDB taxonomy): Bacteria > Desulfobacterota > Binatia > UBA12015 > UBA12015 > SXLG01. The sequence continues at coordinate 3,750 of VFKT01000338.1, forward strand.
GCTTGATCTGCTCGCAGGGTTGGGCGTCGCCTCGATCGGGCACGCCCACCCGCGGGTCGCCGACGCCGTAGCCGCGCAGGCGAGGCGTTACACCCATGTGATGGTTTACGGCGAAGACGTGCTCGAGCCGCAGGTCAAGCTTGCCGAGCGATTGGCCGCGAAACTGCCCCCGCATCTTGACAGCATTTATTTCACCAACAGCGGGGCGGAGGCGATCGAGGGCGCCTTGAAACTCACGCGCAAGCACAGCGGGCGTTCGCGGGTGCTGGCTTTCCAGGGCTCGTTTCATGGCGACACCACCGGCGCGCTCGCGCTCGGCGGAAACCCCTTCTACCGCGAGCCGTTTCGACCCCTGCTCGAAGGCGTCGAGCATCTGCCCTGGAACGATGCCGCTGCATTCTCGCGAATTGACGAGTCGGTAGCGGCGGTCTTCGTCGAGCCCATCCAGGCCGAGGGTGGCGTTCGCCTCCCGGCGGCCGATTTCCTGCCACGGCTTGCGGCACGGTGTCGGGCGACGGGGACGCTGCTCGTACTCGACGAGGTCGTGACCGCCTTCGGTCGCACCGGGCGCTGGTTTGCGTTCGAGCATTGGCCCGGCGCCGAGCCCGATGTGCTGGTGCTCGCCAAAGCCCTCGGCGGCGGCCTGCCGCTCGGCGCTTTCGTCGCTTCACGAAAACGGATGCAGGCCCTGTCTGAAGATCCGCCGCTCGGCCATGTCACCACCTTCGGTGGCAATCCGGTCTGCTGCGCGGCGGCGTTGGCCTCGCTCGACGTGATGGAGGAGGAGGATCTACCGGCGCGTTCTGCGCGGCTCGGCGAGCAGATGCTTGCGCGCCTTCGGATCCTGATCGGACGCGGCGGGTTGATCGAAGTGCGCGGCCTGGGTCTCCTCCTCGGCATGGAATTCGCCGAGCCGGATGACGCACGCCGATTCGTAGATGGCTGCCGCTTGCGGGGCGTGCTGGTCGGCTGGACGCTGCATCAGGATCGCGTCGTGCGGCTCGCGCCACCGCTGGTGCTGTCGGCAGAAGAGATGGACGAAGCCCTATCGGTCTTTGAACAAGCGCTTGGCACCATGCCGGATTGACCAGGAACCGTCGCCTTGCCGCGCCGCGCCTTGCCGCAGAGCTGAGCGGCGCCCCCACTCCAGCTTCAGCCGAGATGCCTGTCGCGGAGTTCAGCCCTCGGCCGACATCCCTGCCTGCCGCAGCAATTCGGCTTCGATAAAACCGTCCAGATCGCCGTCGAGCACCGCATCGGCGTTGCCCACTTCGTGACCGCTGCGAAGATCCTTCACCATCCGGTAGGGCTGCAGGACATAGGAGCGGATCTGGCTGCCGAAATCGATTTTCTGCCGCACGCCGATCAATTTTTCCTTGTCGGCGGCCAGCTTTTGAACCTCAAGTTCGTAGAGCTTGGCGCGCAGGATCTTCATCGCCGTGGCGCGGTTCTTATGCTGCGAGCGCTCGTTCTGACACGCCACGACGACTCCGCTGGGCAAATGCGTCAGGCGCACGGCTGAATCGGTTTTGTTGACGTGCTGTCCACCGGCACCCGAAGAGCGATAGGTATCGACCCGCAGATCATCGTCAAGAATCTCGATGTTGATCGTCTCATCGACTTCCGGTGTCACCAGCACAGCCGCAAACGAGGTCTGGCGGCGGGAGTTGGCATCGAACGGCGAAATCCGGACCAGGCGATGGACGCCCACCTCGGCGCGCAGATTGCCGTAGGCATACTCGCCCTCGACTGTAAACATACAGCTCTTGATGCCCGCGCCCTCGCCCGGCGTCTCTTCAACCACCTCGACCTTGAAGCCACGGCGCTCGGTCCAGCGCAGATACATCCGCAACAACATCTCGGCCCAATCCTGGGCGTCGATGCCGCCGGCACCCGCGTGGATCGTCACGATGGCATTGTTGCGATCGTGCTCACCCGAGAGCATGCGTTCGAGTTCGAAGCGTGCGGCAACGGCCTCGACCTGACCCAAGCGACGCGCCGCTTCACCGATCGCCTCGGCTTCACCGTCAGCAGCCAGCTCAAGCCAGGTGGCGATATCGTCCAGCCCAAGCTCAAGCTCGCCGAAATCAACCAAGCGGTCTTGGGCACCAGCTCGTTCGCGTTGAACGCCTTGGGCGCGCTCCGGATCCTGCCAAAGTTCCGGGTGCGAGGCCTGCTCGTCCAACTCCGCCAGTCGGGTCTTCAGCGCCTCGACGTCAAAGCGACCTCCCGAGCGCACCAACACGCTCGCGAAGCCGACTCAGCCGGTCCCGACCTTCCGAAAGTTCCACACCCACCGGCTAGCGCCCCACCCTCGCAACCCGCAATGGGGACGTGCGTTTAATTTTCTCGCGCGAAGTTTAATTTTCCTGGAAATAGGATCACGCGAGCATGGATCCGTAGCCAGGCGAACCGCCCGGATGCGCCCGGATGGCGCCCGGATGGGGACGTGCGTTTAATTTTCTCGCGTGGAGTTTAATTTTCCTGGAAATAGGATCGTGCGAGCATGGATCCGTCGCCAGCCGAGCCACCGGATCAGCTCGACCGCCAGCATTCTCGGGAGAAAGCGGACATTCTCTCCCGTGGGTTCCTTCAGGAAGCGGCATTTGGCCGGGGTAGGTGATCACGCGATTCGAGAAAGCGGACATTCTCTCCCGTGGGTTCCTTCCGGAGCCCGGTCGCAGGTGCCGAGCACCCGGAGCCACCTGCGGCACCGAGCGCCGTCTTCGTCGCGAAATACCGACCGACGCGGGATGCTCGGGCCAGCCTCTGCGGCTACGGGCTCGGAACGATGAACTCTCCTTCCTCGCCGGCAATCGGCATCCTCGCCAACCCGATGTCGGGTCGCGACGTGCGGCGGCTGGTCGCACGTGCCGGTCACCAGACGATAGAGGCCAAACGCAGCGCCATCGCACGCATCGCCGTGGGGGCGGCTGCGGCCGGCGTCCGTCGGATCGTGATCTTGCGCGAGCCGCTGCGGGTTTCGACCGGCGCATTGGAAAGCCTCGCCGTACCGCTCGATATCGAGGTACTCGACGTGGCCTCGCGCCTTGACGCCTCCGACACCACCGAGGCCGCCCGGGGTATGCGCGAAGCCGGTTGTGGTGCCGTCGTCGTGCTGGGCGGCGACGGCACCAACCGGATTTTCGCGAAGGCCTGGCCCACAGCCCGCATCATCCCGGTCTCGACCGGCACCAATAACGTCTTCCCTCGCTTGATCGAACCCACGCTTGCCGGTGCCGCCGCCGGCCTGGTCGCACTCGGCGTGGTTGATCCATCTCTGGTCGCACCCCGCTGCAAAACAGTCCGGGTCACCCTCAGCGACGCGCGCAACCACCCGGAGCTTTCCGATCTCGCGCTGGTGGATGCGGCCCTCCTGGTGGACGACCAGCCGGGAAACCTGATGCCTTTTGAACCAGGAAAATTACGAACTCTAGTTTTGACACGCGCTGAACCCGCCGCCATAGGCACCTCGCCCATCGGCGGCCTGCTCGAACCGGCCGGTGCCAATGATAATTTTGGTGTGTTGGTCCACTGCACCGGACATGACGGCGGTGGAAAGCCATTGCTCGTTCCGATTTCGCCCGGCCTCTACCGCCCGGTGCATGTCGCCGGGGCACGCCGACTGGCGCTCGGCGAGGTGGTCGAAATCGAAGGGCCGGGCCTGCTCGCCCTCGACGGCGATCGGATGCACGTTCTGGCCGAGGGAGAAATTGCGAGGCTCGAGGTACGTCGCGATGGACCCCAGGTGATTGACGTGGAGCTGGCCCTGACGCTGGCGGCGCGCTGCGGCCATTTCCTCGGGCGTACCCTCGAGGACCGCTCTGGAGGACTACCCGGCTGCTGCTGAAAATTTTCTGTTCTGATACGGCCCGGTGCGGCACCGCAGCCCTTCCCCACCAGCTAGCAAACGAGTGCCCCGACCAGGTCCGGGCCGTGGGTGATTTCAAGCAAAAGCCCGGCTGCCCGACCTGGACTGCGGGAGGAATCGGGGCCGAGCGACTCGACCATCTCTGCCAGGGCGAGTGTTACAACCCAACCGACGAACGGTTGCGCATCACGCGGATCGAGGTGGTGCGAATTCGGCCACAACAGGCCCCTGGCGAGAACGTCACCTCCCTGATCGACAATCCCTGGCGCACCTTCAAATGTCAGGACGACCCGGCAGGCTGCATCGTCGAGTTCGAGGAGGAGTATTTTATCATTGACAAGCGGCCCGCTGTCTACTGCGTGCGCGCAATCCAGGAGCCGGAAAAAGCGATCAATGCCCGGGGACCACGCTGCACCCGCGGCTCGAAGGTTACCTGCATTTCCGTCAATCCGTGCTGGGGCAACTACCGCACGCCGATGTCGGACGATTGGCTCGCCAGCAGCGAAGAGCGCGCCTGCGCAACGCCCATCTGCGTCGATCCAAAACCATGCACGACGACGCGCGACACGTCGGCAACATCGGGCAGTGCGCAACGCCGATCTGCGTCGATCCAAAACCACGCGGATGAGTGCGGCCGCTGCGTAGTACCACAGTCCTGTGCCCGTCGTCGCGCAGCCTGAGCTCTCCATCATCGCGCGGATGAGTGCAGCCCCGGCACCCAAAAACACCTGGATCTCGTGGTGGAGAGGCGTAGACCACGAAAGCGTGGCCGCTTTGGCAGCCTGAGCCGTCGATTGGAACGATAAAAGAACGGGATCAGGCCGCCGCGCTTCCGCCCTCTGCGTGCGAGAGCCCCGGTCTGCTGGTGCAGAGGCCTTGTGCTTCCGTGCATTGACCTCGCGAAGCCATGGTCTTAGGATTCCTGCATGCCCGCTCGATCCCGCCGGGAAGGCTTCCTGGTTGCCGTGGTTCTGCTCGCACTCGGCAGACCTGACGTGGCCCAGTCGAAACCGGTCGAGCGCGAAACAGGACCGCTTGATGCGTCAGGCGTCACCCATCTCGCTGCAAAAATCCAAGCAAGCGGGAACGCTCTGCGCGGTGCTATCGAGGCCGTACGCGAGGATTTTCGGGCGGAAATCGGCAAGGCGCGCGAGGATTTTCGCGCGGAAATCGGCAAGGCGCGCGAGGATTTTCGGGCGGAAATCGGCAGGGCGCGCGGGGATCTGGGCGCCGACCTGGGAGCGATGCAGGAAAGCCTGCGCGGCGAGATCCAACAGGAAAGTCGTCAGGTCCGTGACGACCTGCGCCACGAGATCAAACTCCTGCGCGAGGATATGATCGTACAATTCGACCGTCAGTCTAATTTAATTCTTGGCATTCTCGCCTCGTTTTCTGCAATGTTTATCGGCACCCTGGGCTTTGCCTTCTGGGACCGGAGGAGCATGACCCGTCCTTTCGAAATGCGAGTCGCCGCAATCGATGCAACCCTCGACGAGGGGCGAGCAAGCCACCGGGCAGTGGTCGAAGTTTTGCGGACGATCGCAGAGGGCGACCATCGCATCGCCAGCGTGCTGAAGAAACTCCGACTCCTCTGAACGACTGGTCTGGCAAACCGACTTTTCAGCCCTGGGCATACTCCGAAAATGCATGCTCGACCCGTGCCATGCTATCGGCGAGACCACCCCGGCGACTGCGGGCGAGCCAGGCCGCACGCTGCAACTCCGCGGCCTCGGCCAGGTCGCGGGCCAGTGCAGCATCCTCGGGCATGGGTAGCCCTTTATGACGGCCCAGCCGCCAAAGGCCGTGCCGCGCCAAGCGCGACGCCGCCACCAGCTCGGCTTTCACGCTCTCGCCATCGCCGCAGCCCAGCCGCAACCGTTCGACGGCCGCCACGATTTCGTCCAGTTCCGCAACCAGACCGTTCAACTTCGGCGCATCGGTCTCGCCCCAGGCGGTAACCAGCGGACCCGGCATCAGGGCCGAATGAATCGGACTGCCGTTGAAGCGCGTCAAGCCGGTTCGGGCGTGTAGACCACCGAGTCCGGCCAGCAGCCCACCCAGGCCGCTGCCCGGGCTCTCGAAGCCTGCTTCATCCACCAAATCTGGCAACTGCGCTTGAAGTCCTGCATTGCTGGCCGCACACCACGCCAGACCGGCGCCAAAAACCAGCGGCGGCAAACTCACGCTGGGCGGCTGGTGGTGGCCGCCATCACCCCAGTCGGTGATCAGGAAACCGCTTGCGCCGTGCTTCCGGCCGGTCTCGGCGGCGTCGCGCAAATTGCCGAGCGCGTTGTCAAGGCGACCTACGACGGTGTTCCAGCTCGACGTGCCGGGGCAGACCCAGAAAGGGCGCTCCGCCTCGACGAAAGGACGCACATGCGGTTCGAAGCAGCGCAGCGAATCCTGCGTTATACCAAACTCAGCGATGGCCTTGAGTAGAAACTCCGGCAGCAATTCTGGATCAAACGGCGCTTCGTAATGCCACGCCAGCCCAACCGCGTCCCGGGGAAGCTCAGGCGCCAGTTCAGGGTGATTGCGGACGACATCGCCCCAGAACAAGGGCTCGCAACCGCGTTCCCGAACACCTTCCAAAAGGCGCAGCAAATGGTCGAGATAAACCCGGCCAAGACCAAGGCGCTCGACAGCCGCGCGGCTGGCACCACGCCCCAGCTCGAAGGTTTCGTCACAACCAATATTTACTCGACGAGATGAAAAGGCGGGCAGCAACGTATCGAGCAGATCAAATGCAAGCGCCAGGCTTTCCTTGCAGGGTCGCAGTACGCTGGCCGGCATCCGCTGGCCAAAACCGGTCTGCCAGCCGGCCGGGGATTCGGCGAGATGCCGGTAGGGCTCGTGGCGCAGCCAGCGTTCCATATGGCCGAAGAGGTTCTGGTTCGCCGCAAGCTCGATGCCGTGCGCCGAGCAGAGCTGGTCAAGCCAAATTATATCATTCACATCGAGCGGTGATGCATCGCGCCAGACGATTTCGTGTCCCGGGTAGGCAAAGGTGTGCTCGGTGTAAAGCTGAAGATGATTCAGCCGCAATCGATCCATCCGCTGGACCAGGTGCTCGAGGGTCTCTCGCGTGGGCACCCGGTCGCGGCTGATGTCGAGCATATAGCCGCGCACCGGGAAATCAGGCCAGTCGCGAATCCTCTGCGCCGGCACTCCTCCAGGGAAGGCGCGCCGAAGCTGCGCCAGAGTCGCGCGGCCATGGCGGCGGCCCGCCTCGTCGGCGAACGCAAGCCTGCCGCCACCGGGGGCGAGATCGAGTTCGTAACCTTGGGTCGGCAAGGCGGTCTGGGTGGTTTCAGCAACCGGGTCGATAACTCCCAGAATTCCAGTGCGGGGTTCGACCAGACGGGGACAGGGGTAGATAGGCGGGATAGGCACGGCTTCCCCCAACGGTAGAGGCAGAATCGCCTCTCGGCAAAGCCGGCCGGGCCACGGCAACGCCTCGGCCGCATTCATCAGCTGCACGCCTGGGCCCAATCCCCTCTCCGCAAAGCCGGCCGGGTCACGACAACGCCTCGGCCGCATTCATCAGCTGCACGCCTGGGCCCAATCGCCTCTCCGCAAAGCCGGCCGGGCCACGACAACGCCTCGGCCGCATTCATCAGCTGCACGCCTGGGCC
>VFKT01000128.1 GCA_009885395.1 Deltaproteobacteria bacterium
GGTCTATGCCGCCGAGAGCTTGCCCCGGGTACCGCCCTCGCTGCGGGAGTTGATAGCCGCCATAAAGGCCCGATTGCGGGTCATCGGGAAAAAGCAAGCCGAAGTCCTGCTTGAATTTGTTGAAGACTCAATCGCGGCAATGAGCGGCATCGCGGCTGCCGAAGTGACGTGGTACGAGACCGAGACGGCATGGCAGAATGAGTATGGGGAGAAGATAAGTGGGATCGACGCAAGAAGAATTTCTTCAGGGCAGGCTGGACAAACTGCCCAAGCCGCAGCCTGGAGTGGACTCTCGATTGAGGACCAGCTTGCAAGCGCAGCTCGACGGTATGCTGCGCGCGCGGGAAGAGGGGTTGCCCCCGGCGGGGCCGGATACCTATCGGATCAGCCTGGTGCCCAAGGCCAAGCGGCAGCCCTCGAGCAGCTCGGACGGCACATCGCCAAACTCTCCAACGCCGAAGCCCGAGCAAACGGCATCAACACAGCCGACTGGAATGCCGTCCGCGAGCTTGTCGGCTACAGAGACCCCGCCGACACCGATGCCGGAGGACTCGACACAGAAGACGCAGCAGACCCCGCCTTCGGCGTACCCGCCGAAGGGTTTGTAGAGCCTAAAAAAACCCGTACCGCATACAAGCTGTTCAGGACACTCAAAAAGTTTCCGGGGCAACTGTTCCCGCTGTTTATTGGCAAGACCGATCAGGTCCCAGTCGGCGAGTGGGTCGAGGCTAAGTTCCTGCAAACCACAGGCTTTGCCGCAAGGGGGGGGTGGCACGCTGGAGTCCTTCCTAGTGCGCCGCACCTGATGAAAAAAGACGGCACAATGCCGAGTGATCGAGTCTGGGCAGAGGTGGAGATCCCAGACGACGTGGACTGGCAGAGCCGCGCCGATGCAACGGCCACCGGAGACATTCGGGACGGAGTCCCAGTCGGCTGCAACTACACATTCAAGAGGCCCGGTCTACAGGGCGGGTCGTGGATTATCGGCGGAGCGCTCAAGGTAGTTCGCGTTCTTTCGCCCGATCAGGTCACCGAGATCCTGCGTGCAGCGCCAGCCAAGGACATGGAGTCTGGCACCAAGGTATACCGCGCGGCCAACGACGAGTATGTCGGCCATGGATTTAGCTTCTCAGCCGACCTGGACGACGCCGCAGCCTACTTAGACAACCCAGGGTTTGGCGGCCCCGTCATGCACGTTGGCATTATCCCAGACAGCCACCGTATATTAAACCTTGACACAGAAGACCCGTGGGGCACCCTCTCTGATGCTGCGTTGATAGCCGCCATAAAGGCCCGATTGCGGGTCATCGGACGTGATGCCCCTCCACGCTCGCCGACGCCGACGACACCGCAGCGAGCATCGTCGCGTGGGCGCGCTCGCAGCAACTCGCGGAAGTCGCGGCATTCGCGCCGACGGTCGGCCCCGTCAGCGACACCGGCTCGCGCCTTTCGAGCCAACTCGCCGAACTGGGGATTCGTCTCACCTTCATCCAGCGTGCCTCCGATGCGCACGCCTTCGCCCTCGCGAGCGCCGGTTTCTTTCCCTTCTGGGAAAAGATGAGCCGCCACCTTCGGTCTTTGGATTCTGCCACGCCGTAGAACGCGCGAGGGCCTCCGCCGGCTCAATCGGCGCGCGCCCTCCCTTTCATCATCCGGCAGCGATCGCTGCAAAACTTTACTTCGTCCCACACGCGCTCCCATTTCTTCCGCCACGCAAAAGGACGACCGCAGGTGGCGCAGGTCTTTTCGGGAAGGTGCTGTTTCTTCACGCCTTTCATGGCGGCTCGGCGGTGGGCGGTGGTTGCTCGTTCATTTTGCGGAGCGAATCGAGATAGGCGTTCTTCGGCGCGGGCTTGGCGGGACGCTCCTCGGTGCGGAGCATTTCGTCCACGCGTCCGGCGCTGCCAGCAATCAGGTCGGCAATGAGTTCTGCTTCGGGGAGATTCTTCCAATACTTCTTCGGCATCTCGGATTGCATCGCGCGCACTTTGAGCCGCGCGGGATTGAAGATGCTGCGGTAGTAGGTGCGCCACAGGTCGTCGAGCGCGTCCTCGTCCGGCGCGGCGCGGCGCGGGACGCCGGGGGTGAAATGCAGCGCGTTGCCGTCCCAGCGCGCGCATTCGTGCGGCGTGAGAATGGACCAGTCCATGCCGGCGAAGCGCTTTTCGAAAAAGCCTGCGGCCAGCCGCACGATGCGGTGCTCAGGCTCGAACCACGCGACGAATTGCTCGCGGCCCGTGGCCTCGTCCGTTGCCACGAGGCGGAAGCGGACGAAGGCATGCATCTTGTGTATGTCGCGCCCGATGGCTTTGGCCCATTGCTGGAGCTGGCGCACGTCGCGGTCCGTGGCCACGGCGAGGAGATGTCGTTCGCCGCCGATGGTGAGACGCCAGAGCACGCGGTAGAGCACCCCCCAGCGCCGCGCATCGCTGTGCGCGGCGACGCTGCGGGCCATGGCTAGAAAGGTGGGCGGCACTCTCGGCACCGCGCCGCGCGGGGAGGCATCGCGCGTCATGGCGAAAAGGCCGGGCTCTTGCACGCCGTCCGACCACAACACGTCGTCGGGCGGCACGCGGAGCGCGAGCATTTCGCGCGCACGGTCGCGCCATGACTCGAAGACTGGTTGGATGACGACGGTCTGCATGGCTACAGCTCGCCCGAGCGCACGGATTCGATGTCGCCGGTGACCGGCCGCGGTGCGTCGAAGTCCAGTTCCGCCTGCCTCGGCGGCGGCAGAAAGCGCGCCCGCAGCGCATCGTCATCCAGCCCGAGCCGTGCGGGCCTGTGGTCGGCGGCGATGATGAAGGGCAGCACTTTTTTCATCGGCACGCGCAGGCGCAGCAGGTCGGCGAGCCGCAGCCTCGTGTA
>VFKT01000069.1 GCA_009885395.1 Deltaproteobacteria bacterium
CGATCGCCTTCGTCAGAAGCTCGATCGCCAGTTGCCGATCGCGGTCGCGGAGAATCCAGCCGAGATCGCCGAGCGTTATCGGCGAAAAGCCCGAGGCCAGCCGGGACTGAATGGACCAGGCCCGCAGGAACCAGTTCTCGGCTTCTCCGGGAAGGCCTCGCGAGGCGAGAATTGCTCCCAGGTTGTGACAGGCGCTTCCCATGTCCGGCCCGGAGGTCGCATCCGGCCCGAGTCGCTCGGCAAGAGCGATGGCGCGCCTCGTCCAGCATTCGGCCTCGTCGAGATCCCCCTTCATTCGGAAAGAATTTCCCAACTCCCTCGCCGAGGCCATCGCCGACAAACTCACCGGGGCGATCCGCTCGCGCAGCAACGCGGACTGCTCCTGGAGTCGCACGGCTTCATCGAATTCACCCCGGCGAACATGAGCGACGCCCAGATTCTGAAGAAATTGCGCGAGCAGGAGGCTCTCCGGCTCGATCCGTTCCACCATCGAGATGACGCGCCGATACCAGGCGACGGCGCCGTCGTGGTCCCCCTGGTTGCGCAGATTTACGGCGAGGTTGTTAGCGGAAATCGCCAAAACGCGGCTCTCGGGAGCGATCCGCTCCATCATCGCGACGGCCCTGCGCGACCATGCGACCGCGGCCCGGAGGTCGCCGCGTTCACTGAGAACGGCGGCGAAATCGCTCGTCGTCGCGGCGAGCGCTTCGCTTTCCGGAGCGAGTCTCTCGAAAACTCCGAGCGCCTGATGGTAATGGCGATCGGCTTCGGACAGGCGCCCTCGATCCCAGAAGGCCACCGCCACGTCGTGATGGGCCTCTGCCGTCGCGAAGCTGTTCGGCTCGAGGCGCTCGCGGATCGCGAGCCCTCGAGCGAAGAAGCGCAACGCGTCTTCGGTGTTCTGGCGCCCTCGCGCGCTCTCGCCGAGGTGGCGCAAGGCTTCCGCCGAGTCGAGAGATCCGGGGGCGATCGCTTCGAACGTCGTCAGCGCTCGCTCGGCCCATGCCGTCGCGCCGTCGAAATCCTTTCTCTCGAAGAGCGCAGCGGAGAATTTCAGGTAAGCCCAACCCAGGTCGCTGCCAGCCGGCGCGACTCTTTCGAAAAAATCGATCGCTTCACGGAAGCAGGCCTCGGAATGGTTTTTGCGTTGGCTTTCCAGAGCCGCGAGAGCGAGGCGGGTTCGGCCGTCGACGGGGCGGCTCGGTGCC
>VFKT01000148.1 GCA_009885395.1 Deltaproteobacteria bacterium
CCGGCGAGGTCCCAACCCTCCAGCACCAGCTACAGCCCGTGCTGGGGATTTTTGCTCACTCTCTCAGTTTGAAAGACCGCTCAGCGGGCTCCGAGGTCGAGCTCTGTTGCCTTGGGCTTGACGGCCGCGCCCAGAGCCTCGACCCGGCGCAGCCGCACCACGGTCTCGCGGACGACGATCCTCCCCGGCCGGTGCTCACGCGTCGCCTCCAGAAACGGCGAGCGCCAGCGAAAGACTTCCGACGGCTTCGCCAGCGTCCAGGCGGCGACCGCGTCGAGACCTTCGTCGCCGCTCGCCGGTGCATCGATCGTCCCGACCGCACCGGTCGCAACGAAAACCCCGCCCGTTGGCGGCGAGACCCGAAGATACTCAAGCAAGGCATCCTGATGGCCGCTGACATCGGCTTCCCGCAACACCAGAGAACGCCGCTCCTCGCCAAGCCAGATCGCCGGTGCCAGGTGGGTCCAATCGAGCGGCTTCGAGAACACGACGACCGCATCGCGCGGGATTGTCGCCCTGAGTTGACGGACGAATTCCCGGCCACCAAATTGCAAGGGCCGTCCAATCACGGGCGCGAGCATCCATGCCGAATGCAGCGCGGCCACGACCAACAGCCCCCGCACCAGGCCAAGCCGCCAGGGCGGAAGCGGGCCAAAGCCGGCCCCACTGCGTTCCGCCGCCGCCCGGCTGAGCAGCATAACCAACAAGGGCAACACTACCGGCACTAATCGTCGCGCCGCCCAGATCTGTTCGTCAGACACCCGCCCGCCCACGATTTGGTCAATCGCCAATAGAGCAAGAGCGAGTTCCAGACCGCTGCGGGGAAGGGCTCGCCGCCCGGCCAGCAGAAGGGCCAAAACAAGGGCGGGAGAAACGTAGAGCAAGACCGCTCGCGCCACGGGCAGGCCCGGGGTGATCCCTTTTCGATAGAGCACGGCGAAAGCGCCAAGCGCGAGCAAGGCTGCCGCACCGCGAATGCCCTGCCCCGGCCGACGCCGCTCGATCGCCCGAAGCGCGAAAACACCAAGAGCGAGCGAGACGAAACCCGCCAAGGGAAATACCTGGCCAAGCAGATGGCCGGCGCAATAGCCGTCGCCGCGACAAAGCCCGATCGTCAGATGGGCCAGACGCGCATAGACTTCGAGCAAAGCCCGGTAGATCCGGTTGCCGTAGTCGGTCGGCACAAACGAGAGATGAGCCGCGGCCTGCAATCCGACCAGAATAAAAAAACCAAGCGCCAATGGCGGCAGCAAGCGTCGCCCGGCCGGCCAGAGCACACGCGCCAAGAGCAGCGCCGGCACGAAAATCCAAATCTGCTCGAGCCGGGCAAATCCGGCCAGTCCGAGACACGCACCACAGAGGGCACCGAGAGCCAACACGGCGTATTGCCGGCCCAACGTGCGCTCGTCTTCCCGTGCCGCAATCGCCGCCGCCGCCACGGCACACCAGATCAATGTCTGACCCAGAATTTCCGTCATCAGGAAGCGGCCAAACCAATGCTCGGGCAAAAGCAGCGCCAGCAGGATCTGTGCGGCAAGACCGGCGAGGATGGCACCACCACCGCTGACGCCGAGCGCGACCGAAAGGCCGATGGCCCAGAGCGAAAGCGCGGCCAGCGCTGGCCCCAGCAGATCGACCCCGCCCGTGCCGAAAAGCCGCGCGGCAAAGGCGATCCAGACAATCAATAAATGTGAGAAGCTCGGCACGGCCTCGGTGGACACCAAGTCGGGCACGACCAGCCCGCCGGGCAAGCGGACGATCGACATTCGACGCACGCTCACGCTGCCACCGCCGAAGAGCGCGATACGCTGATCGGGCGAAAGCGGTGCCAGCGCCGCATCGGAAACCTCGAGTTTCCCTGTCCTGGCCAACCAGAGTCCAGCCGCCCGGTGCAGGCTTGCATCCTGCGAGAGCAGCGTGGTGTCGATCGGTGGCCACATCGAAAGCGCACCGCCAATTGCCGCCACGACCAGCCAGCCTCCCCCCGCCAAGCGCAGACGCGGGGCCAGCAACGCCAGCAAGAGCCCAAAAGCAGCCCCGCCGACGAGCATCGGCCAGACGGCGAAGGCCCCCGCATCGACCAGCGAGACGCCCACCCAGGAACTTCCGGCGAGCACCCCCGCGAGGGCCAGGAAGACCCGAATCACGCCCGGGCCAGCGTGGCTCTCAAGCGCAGCATTAGCCGTCAGTCCGCACAGCTCGGCGCGTCGTCCGTCGCCGTGACCGCGTGCTCGCGCAGCCCTTCGTCCGCTGCCACGCTCTCGGCAGGCCGCCGCGCGATCGCCACCACCGAAAGACCAAACGGCAGCCCAAGCCGTCGCTCGAGCCGAAATAGCGGAACCAATCGATTTGCCAGCCGCGCTTGTACGCCCGGCACGCCCTGGCGGCGCAGCACGCGCCCGTTGAGCCACCAGCCCGGCACCGAGGAAGCATTCAGGAAGAAACCTTGTTCGACGTGGTAGCCGATTTCGCGCAGCAAGCTGAGCAGACCGCCTCGTTCATAGCGCCGGAAATGCCCGATGGCTTCGTCGATACTGCCGAACAAGGCCTGGTGGGCGGGCACGAGGAGAACCAATCGGCCGCCGGGCTCGAGCAGATCACGCATCCGCGTCAGCGCCTGCGCATCGTCGGCGATGTGTTCGAGCACGTTGAGGCAGACCACCGTATCGTAGCGCTGCGCGGCCACGTCGAGCGGTGGCTCAGCTCCAAGATCGTAATTTGAGACGATGATATTGGGATCGTGCTCGAAGCGACGCTCGAGCAGATGCAGGTACTGCGGGTCGACTTCGGTCGCGCGCACGCGATCGCGGCCGCGCATGAAGCGCGTCAGCGTGCCGGTGCCCGCCCCTACCTCAAGCACCCGCTGGCCGAGAAAGGGCGCAATCTGTTCGAATAAAAACCCATTGTACTTATCAAGCACAGCCATCCGTCGCAGGGTGGCGTGCAACGGGTCGCTCGCCTCGCGATCGTCAGTGAGCGCACAGCGGAGCATGGTCCAGACCGCCGAAATCGCATCCTTCCAGCCGATCTTCTTGCCATCGGCGTAGGAGCGGCCACTGTAGGAAATCGGCACTTCGTAGATGCGAGCCTGCAATCCGGCGAGTCGTGCTGTGATTTCGGGCTCGATGCCGAAGCGGTTCGAGCGCAGGCTCATCGCCAGGACCATCTCGCGGCGGATCGCCTTGTAGCCGGTCTCCATATCCGTGAGGTTCAGGTTGCAAAGCATGTTTGAGAGCGTCGTCAGCAGCTTGTTGCCGACGGTGTGCCAGAACAGCAGCACCCGACGCGGCGAGCCGGAAAAGCGACTGCCGTAAACCGCATCGGCCCGACCATCGAGGATTGGGGCGAGCAAGGTTGGGTAGTCGGCAGGGTCGTATTCGAGGTCGGCGTCCTGGGTGAGCAGGATGTCGCCGGTCGCACCGGCAAAGCCGCTGCGGAGGGCGGCACCCTTGCCGCGGTTGACCTCGTGGCGCAGCAGCAGGAGACGCGGCGGGCCCTCCGCGCGAAGCCCCTGCAAACAGGGCCAGCCCGCCGTGGCCTCCGCGGCGAGCACGTCGGAGGTGCCGTCCGACGAGCAATCATCGACCACGATCAGCTCATCAACTTCGGCCCGCTTGGCGACCCGTGCCAGAATGTCACGAATCGTCGCCCGTTCGTTGTAGACGGGCACCACCACGCTCAGCGTCAGGCGCGGCAGACCGCGGCTATTCCCGGATGCGCTCATTCGGGATGGGGATAGGACGAGGGCGGCGGGGCCGCAAGCGCCCCACCGTCGATCCTCTTCTTCTAAGCCTCGAGCCCGTAGAGCCGAATCGCGTTGCCCGAGCAGATCTGGGCACGCTCGCCTTCGGGAACCCCGGCGAACATCTCGTTGGCGATCTTGCGCGAGTAGGGCCAATCACAAATATGATGCGGGTAGTCGGTCGACCACATCATATTGTCGATACCGATCGCATGACGGTTCTTGACGCCATAGAAGTCTTGCACGAAAGTCAGAAACCAATTCGACTTCCAATAGTCGCTCGGCAGTTTGGCCAGCTCGACCTTGGCCCAGTGGCGGTTGCGCCACCAGCGATCGTCCATCTGCTCCAGCAGGTAGGGCACCCAGCCCGCACCCGACTCGACCGAAATAAACTGCAGCTTCGGGAACTTGTCGAAGAGTCCCGAAAAGATGGTCTGGGTGATGATCGGAGGCATGTCGATAACGCCCGCGGTCGAGTAGGTCGCCACCGTTTTCTGGCCAGACGTGAGCAGGCTCTCGGGTTCAGCCGAGATCTGCCCGGTCGCCGTCGCCTGCGCCTTGCCGGCCTGCTTCTTCGAGACGGTGCCGAGGTGGATGCTGCAGGGCATATTGAGCTCGCAAGCGACTTCCCAGAAGGCGTTATCATCCTTTGAGATCGACTCGCCGCCGGCGGGCCACGACGACAGGATCACACCCTTGGAGCCGAACGCATGACAGCGACGCATCTCGGCGATCGCGGCTTCGACACCCAGATTGGGAAGCTGCGCCAAACCGATCAGACGCTTCGGATCGGCAGCCGAGAACTCTTGCGCCATCCAGTTGTTGTAGGCCTGAATACCGGCAAGATGAAAATTATCGTCATCGTCGAGCATGAAATGGCGCATGGTGCGCTGCGAGGGGTAGAGCACCTCGGCTTCGACGCCATCGACCTTCTGCTCGGCAATGCGCGCCTCGCCGTTCCACGCTCCGGCGTTGACGACGTCGTAGCGCGCCCCTTCCCATTTGAAGGCCTCGTAGGTGCGACCGGGGTAAGTGGTCACCAGCCCGAGCGGCACCGGCGGCGTGCCCGGACGGTACTGCCAGGCGTCCCCCCCGTCCTTATCCTTTACGAGCTTCGGAGCCCGGTCCAGATACTCGGGTTCGATCCATTTGGTCCACAAATCGGGCGATTCCACCACATGGGAATCTGCCGAAATAAGCTTGGTTTCCGCCATTTTCCATCTCCCTGAAAGCACGCCTCGAAAAGCCGAACGGCTATTCGGAACACTTGTTACCGGTCGTGCGACGCGGGTCAAGGCAGCTCCGGCAGCCCGCTGCCGGGTCCGCGCGCAGGCGGGCACGCCAGGCACCAGCGACGCGACGCGGCTCAGGCTTCAACTTGGCCGGAGGCTCGAAGAACCCAGCCATTTCCACAAACGGGTCAGCCGCAACCGATGGCGAGATCGGTCGAGTGCGACACGGCACGTCCCATCCGGTCTGCCAGCAAGCCGTTTGGCCGCAGGCGACGGCGAGCCCGGGTTCAGTCCTTGTAGGCGATGGCGAGCAGATCGAGGAACTGCGGCGGTTCGCTCTCGGCGACCGAAAACTCCTCGGGTTGCAATCCGACCAGATCGGCCGAGTGCTCTGCGACCTGGCTGCGCACCAGCAGCGCCAGCCGGGAAAAGGCGAACTCGAGCAGGGCACGCGGCAGCAGTCGCCGCAGACCAAGCGGATCGAAGCGGAGGATCCGCCTGACGCGTGCGCCGCGCGCCGCCTCGAAAGCATAGACCCGCTCGGTACCGATGACGCCGCGAATCTCGACGCGTGCGAAGAAGCGCCCGAGCAGTTCGCGGAGTTCGTCAGCGAGGTATTCGTGGACGTGAAAGGGATTCTCCGAGACGCTCGACAGCCGGTTCGGCGTGGTCAGGATCAAGCGCCCCCCCGGTTTGAGACAGGCCGCCGCCGCCGCGAGGAAGGGCGTCGGATCGACGAGGTGTTCGAGCACCTGAAAATTGGTGACGACATCGAAGGTGCCGGGCGCATTATCTGCCAACTTGCGCAGGTCAATACACTGGAACTCGATATTCAGCCCGGCGTGGCGCAGTCGCGCCGTCTCGACCGCCGCCTCGTCGTAATCCACACCGACCACCGCCGCGGCATGGCGCGCCAACACTTCGGCGCCGTAGCCCTCGCCGCAGCCAGCCTCAAGCACGCGTTTACCCTCGACCAGCGGCCCGACCAGAAGATACGCCGCTATATGACGCGCCATATCTGGCCGAAACCGGGGATCGTCCGCCGCGAGGCGCTCGCCCGTATAGCCGGCAGGCGCGTCGAAGAGACTGCGCCCGATGACCTCTGGATCCTGCGCGTGGCTGCTCACGAGCCGGGCTCCCTACCATGCGCCCGTGCGGCCGTCGCCTGTTTCTGCGCGATCTCGGCAAGCGCCCAACCTGCGGCCCAACGGACGGCGGGCTTGGCGTCCTGACTCGCCACTGAGAGCACCCCGGCCGGCAAGGGCACTTTGAGGAAAGGCGCCATCCACGCCCCGGTTTCGCGCACTTCCGGACTGCCTTTGGCGAGCATCATCGCCACGGCCGTCGAGGCCACGGCGGGAGCGGTCAGCAGCGGGTCAAGCAACATTGAAGGCACATATTGGCCTCCGAGCGTGCCCGAATCGATCGCCTCGAAAAAGGTCGGCAAATGTTGATTTGCCCCAAGGCGAAGCAACGACCAGGCGGCCAGCATCCGCCACCAGGTGGTCTCGCGCTCGCTCTCGAAGTGCTCGAGTTTTGGCACCAGATCGATTCGCCCGGCCTCTGCCGCTGAGAGCGCCGCCAGTGGACCGATCCGCTGTCGCTCTTCGAAATCGTCCATCAATTCCACTGTCACCTCGGGCTGGAGGGTGTCCGGCAGCGCCCAGGGCTCTGTCGTCGCCGGAGCCAGCAGATCGAAGCGGCCGGCAAGGCGTCGCGCCAAAATATAGTTGATCGAACGCGCCGCTTCCCAGCGCAGCCGGGCATCGGTTGATTCGAGGAAAACGGTCTCGAGCCAGGGCAACGCCTGCGGGCCGCTGTACTCGCCAAGGGTGCGCACCAGGAGAAGGCGCTCCCGACCGCCGGGAACCATCTGCTCAGCCACGGCCGCCAGTCCACCCGGAGTGCGCACTGCGATGGCGACCGCCGCCTGCACCAGCGAGCCACGATTTTCGCGATCGACATCGCCGAGCAAGCCGGAATGCTTGCCAAGCTCGGCAGCGTCGCCGTCGACCGCCAACTCGCTCGTGAGGGCAAGGGTCTCTCGCCGTCGGCCGGCCGCCCAGCGTTGGTCAAATGCGTCGGACCGAAGATTGGGCTCGGCTTTGATCTCGCCACTCTCGACCAGATCGCGCCGCGCCAGCACATCGAAGCGCCCGATCCGCCGCACAACTTGCCAGCCCTCCTGTACGAAATCTCGCAAAATAAAATAATAGGCCGGTGCCGCAGAGAAATAGCCGAGCCGATCGTTGAGTGTCACCACGAGCGGGGGCCGAGCCGCCTCAATCTGGCCGCGCATCACAGCTTCGTCAGCGTGTGAGGGTCTGCCGGCAAAAAAATAATCGTGCGGCACGGGTGTGGCACGATCGATCAGAAAGGGAAGAATGCCAAGCGCCGGAAAGACGAAGATCGGATCCTCCGGCCTGCTATGGGTCGCGACGAAGCGGGCCACCTCGCGCAACTCCCGGAGGTTGTGGTCGCGATCGGTTTCGATCTCGACCGGCATCGCTGGAAGCTCCATTGCCGTCATCGGACGAAGGCCCGGACGGCCGTCATCGAAGGCGACTCGCGCCTCTACAAAAGGCCCCAATCGGGCCAGCAGCACCAGCAGAATCGGAGTGGTCGCCACGACGCGAATAAAAAAAGTACGGCGCTGCCGTTGGCCCTCGTCCAGCGCGCTGAGCCATCCAGCCGCCATAAGTTCGCTCCGCCACAAGGCACCTGCGGCAACCACCAGCGCCGACGGCATGCTGATCACGACGTGCATAAAATCAATACGTGGAAAAAGCTGTAGAAAATGCAGCAGGCCAAACGCGAGCAGCGTGCCAACCAGCCCACCCCCGGTCCCCGAAGTTGAATCCTCGGCCGGGATGCGGGCGCACCAGGCCGCCACCGCCGCACTGAGGACGAGCGGGATCAGAAAATAGCTCAGGTTCTCAATCTGCATGCCGACCGAAAGCAGCAGCCCTTCCGGCGCCAAGCCAAAAACGATAAGCGCAGCCAGCCCGCCAAGGCCAGCGATCGCCACTGCCACCATCCCACAGCGAAGCGAAAGCAGGCCCCGCCCGATCAACCAGGGCAAGGCAAGTGCAGCCGCCATGCCGAGCAGCACGAGCCCACTCCAGGCGCTGATGTCGGGGTAATAGAGCAGGTAGATTTCCTCGACCCCGGCACCCAGCAAAAGGATCTCGCGGGAGAACCCCGCGATCCCAAGTCGCGGCAGGAAGTAGACCATCCAGGTGGCGCCGACAGCGCCGAAGCCCGCCAATACCGTCCCGACGTCCGCCAGACCCGCACCAACCGGACGCACCAGGCCCATGCGCCGCAAGCGTCTTGCCCGCGCGGCAAGCCCGGCCAGAAAGAACCAGGTCGGCAAACCCAGCAGAACAAATTGCTCGGTGGCGAACTCAAGAGCGAGCAGCAAAGGCACGGCCAGGGCCGCGACCGTGATGACCAGATTTTCAAGCAGCGCCCCGAGTCTTCCCGCCAGCGGAGGTAACATCACCAACCTCGAGAGCAGCACCGCCCCGAGAGCCATCACGCCGCTATTGGGCTTGAACGAAAAGGCCACGCCCGCCAGCAGTCCTGCCGCGAGCAGCCAGCCCCGGGAGCGGGAAGAGGAGGCCCGCGCTTCCACCGAACGCACACAGGCCCATTCGGTCAGCAACCAGGCGAGCGTTGCGTACCACGCTGGATAGGGGATATTGAAGGAACCGAACTGTCCAGCAAAAAAAGGCAGGAACAAGCCCCAACTGAGGGCGGCCAAGGAAGCCTCAAAAGGCGGCGCCACCCGCAAGGCCAGCCGCAGAATGACCACGACTGATGCGGTATTGACGGCCGCCAGCAGGAAACGGATCGGGCGGACCGAGGTGCCGAAGGCGTCGAAGAGGGCGGCGTTTAGATAGAACCCCGCCGGCGTATAACCCGTATGAAAATCGAGATACGGCCGCTCTCCCCGCGCTGTGCGCAGGATCTGATAAAGCACCGTGCCTTCATCATCGAGATTGAAACCATAGTCGACGAAGGCGAGGTAGAGAGCCGCCATGCCGAGCGCGACCAAACCGGTCGCCAGCCTCGCCGAGCCGCGGAAGCTTGCAGGTCCGACAGCCTTTGGCAGACGATCAACACGACCGCGCTCAAGCCCCTCGCACGAGGGATCTCCCGCCCTCGGGCCAGCAACCGTCCCCGACCTCGCCTCTGTTGTCACCATCGGATTTGAAGCCGCGATCGCAGGAATTGGGATCCCAAGCCGGCGCTTCACAGGCCGCCCTCCGCTGCCACCGGGAAAGCGCGGACCTCAGGCAGCGGCCGCCCGGCCGCCGCCGCCCGGCAAATTTCAGCAAAAACGGCACTGACGGCGTCCCAGTTGAACGCTCCGGCCCAGGCCACGCCGGCGGCACCCATCCGGTCGCGCAGCGCCCTGTCGCCGAGCAGGTGCCCGATGGCGCGAGCCAACGCGACGACGTCACCGACCGGCACCAGCAGCCCGGTCTCGCCATGGCGAACGGAATCACGCAGGCCCGGGACATCGCTTGCGACCACCGGCGTGCCGCAGGCATTTGCCTCAAGGACTGAAAGCCCGAAGCCCTCGTGCTGACTTGGTTGCACCACCAGCGCAGCCCGCCGCAGCCAATCGACTTTCTCAGCGTCCGGGACGAAACCAAGAAAGCGCACACTCTCGCCGTGACGGCGACTCGCGGCACGGCCGCGCATCGCTACCGCTGCAGTGCCGGTGCCAAGCACAATCAGTTTTGCACTCGGCCGGGCACCGCGTACGGCCGACCAGGCCTCGAGCAGGGTGTCGATCCCCTTATGGACCTCCAGCCGACCGAGGAAGACGACAAGATCCGGATCGACCGCGACTGCGAGATCGGGCCGGTAACGCGCGTGGTCAAGTCCGCTTGGCACGACGCGCACATTCGCCGCCGTAGCCCCGCGCCGTACCAGATCCTCGCGCGTGCTGGGGGAGACGACCACGAACGGCACTTGGCGATAGGCGATCGGCAGCAGAGCCTCGGTGGCAACCACCCAGGCGGCTGCCGGTAGCGAGAGCTGCTGGAAGGCACTCAGCCCGAAGAGTTGATGCACCAGAGCGAGTTGCGGCACCGCGGGCAGATAGGCACGCGAGAAAAAGAGAAGCCGCGAGAGATTCTCGACCACCAGATCGACCCGCTGTTCTGCCGCCTCGGCGCGCGCCTGCAGCGGCAAGCGGGCGTAGTAGCTCAAGCGCCCACCGATGCGTCGCAAGCGGATGCCGCGCCGCTCCTCGTCTCTTGCCCCCCCGGGGAACCCGGCGCAGAGCACGGTCGTCTCGATGTCGTGGTGCTCTCGGAGACGGCTCGCGACTTCCTCGAGATGAACCTCGACGCCGCCTGCCAGCGGATGGGCGAGGTCGCGCTCGTTGAGCATCAAGAGCCGCATCAAGCCATCCCCGCCCGCCTGTCCTCACGTCCAGAGCCCGCAGCCGCTAGCCACCCTCGCACCGGGAGCCACACCAAGGAGCGTCTCATTAGCAGACCGGCGACTCGCGAGGGAACCGCAGAAGTTCTTGAGCACGCTGCAGCTGGCGCGGTGCCAGCGTCCCGCTCGCGACACAGCCAAGACAGAAGGCAGCCGAAAGAAGCAGGCCTGGGAGGATTCCGGGGCCAACACCGCTGAAGCGCCAGGCCGCAAACGCGGCTGCCGCCAGCAGCCCGGGCCGCAGCGCCGCCCCCAGGCAGGGCAGGATCCACGGCCGGGTCACGGGCAGAGCCGCGAGAACGGCGTGGTTCAAAAGCGCCGCCACGACGATCCCGACCGCGGCACCGTGCCCGCCGTAGTGTCGCACCAGGAACCACTGCAAGCCGAGTTGAAGGGCCGCCGAGAAGAGGTTCAGGCCAAAAAGAACTCGCTGCTTGCCAACCGCGACCAGCAGGCCCACGTAAAGCGTGCCGAGGGCGGATAGCGGTGCTGTCCAGATCAGGAGCGAGAGCGTCTGGCCGGCCACCGCGAACGCGTCGCCAAACAAAAGACGCATCAAAGGCCCGCCGGCCGGCGCAACCAGGAGCGCCAAAGCCAACAAGGCCACCGACAGCCCCCGCGCCGCCAGTTGGGCCAGCTCGGAGCCGCCGTCGCGCTGCGCGGAACCACCGTCGCGTCCCTCGGAACCGACGTCGTGCCGCGCAGCAAGGCTTCTCGCCAGCGCCGGATAAAGCAGGAGCATCGCCGCTTCGGCAATCAGATTGGTGGCCTCGACGAGTCGCGCCGCCGAGGTGAACAAACCGACCGCGACCGGCCCCTCGAAACGCATCAAAAACAAGGGCGCGGCTCGCAACGAGAGCACGATCACCAAAAGGTTTGCCGCCACCGGCCACGAATCGCGCAACAACGCGCCAAAGGCCGGCACGTCGAAGCGGGGTGCGACCCGCTGCCGTCGGGCAACCAGGGCGAGACCGAGCGCAAGCCCGACAAGCGGCCCGAGCGAGGCCCCGCCCAGCACAAAAATCAGGGGAAGCGAAGCTGCAGCGGCCAAGAGCTGTGCGGCCATGCCGACCAGTGCAGCGACCAGCGCGGCAAAAAAGACCGCGCCAAAGCCGCCTTCGATGCGCAAGGTCGCGCGTGCGACAGGTTGCGCAGCCAGCAAGAGCCCCGCCGCAGCCGCGACAGAACTCGAGGCGACCGTCCCGCCACTCGCCACACCAACAATCGCCATGGCGAGCAGGCTCGACACCAGAGCCGTCGAGAGCCGCAACCCCAGCGCCGCGCGCACCCAGAACTCGCGCCTCTCTGGCGTCAAAACCAGACGACGCACCAACACCGTCTCGATACCCGCCTCGGCGAGAATCTGGAAGATCCCGAGGAAAGCAATGATAAATGCGTATTCGCCGAAGACGTCCGCCGGCAGCAGGCGGGCAAGCAGGAGCACGACGCCGAGCGACGCCGCCTTCTCGGTCAGTACGGTGGCGAACGAAAGCGCACCGCCGCTGAGCAGCCGACCCTGCTGCCCGCTCAAGGGTCGAGTCCCAGCCGTGCGCGCGGCAATGGGCGGCCACGCAGGGCGTCGAGGGCGCCGCGCAGCTTGAGGACAACGCCCTCCCCTTCCCCGCTCGGCCAACGTCGCAAGAACTGAAACGGCAGCGAGCCGAAGAACCAGAGCTGGAACCAGAACCGCTGCAGGGGCGAACCATGTCGCCGCGCAAACAGAATCGCGTTGCGCGCAATCAGGTACTGCTTTCGACTGACGTAGCCGCCCTTGCCCGAGCTCGCCTCACCACGGTGCTCGACGGCCGCCTCTCCGGCAAAGACAATCCGAAGTCCGGCGGCGCGCGCCCGGGTACACCAATCGACCTCCTCCAGATAGGCGAAGAAATCCTCGTCGAAGAACCCCACCCGCTCCAGCCCACGTCGCAGCAGCAACAAAGCGCAGCCCGAAACCCATTCGACATCACGATTGCCGTGCCAGCGTGGCGCATCGGACGCACCGCGACCTTCAAGCGCAACCAGGCTCTGGCGCCAGGTCAAGCGCCCCCAGGCCATCCAAAGACGGGGTGGCTGCCCTGGCGAGGACAACTCGAGGATGCGGGCACCAACAGCGGCGATATCCTCATCCGATGCAGCGACCTCGAGCATTCGCGCCAGCGCATCGGGGGCGGGGAAAGCATCGTTGTTCAAGATCAGGATGGCATCGCAGCCCTGGTCGAGCAGATGCCGGATGCCGACGTTGTTTCCCCCGGCATAACCGAGGTTGCTGGCGTTGCGGAGGGTGGTCAGGCCGGGGAATCGCCGAGCGGCATCTTCCAGCACCGGGCGGCTCGAAGCGTTGTCGACAAGAACAATAGTCGTTTCGACGAAGAGACTCGCCCGGACCGTCGAAAGACAGCGCAAGGTCTCCTCGCCTCCGTTCCAATCAAGAACAACAACGCCGACACGGCGAAGCCCACTCTCGCCCGCCTCGGTCACGCGGCTCCGGTAGGCGCGCCGCCTGGCACGGTCAAATCTCGGAGCGTGGCGCTCGCGGCACGCTGGCCGGGGCGATCGATCAAGGCGAGCCCTCCGGCGAGGTTCCGCTCGACGATCCCGTCTGGGCCCTTGGCCTGACGCCGGGACCGCGCCCGAGAGTGGGACCTGCCCTCGAGTCTCTCGCCTCGAGCACAGCGCTCCCGGCAGCGGAGGCAAAGAGTTGCACGACGCCGCCTGGCCCCTGCACGAGCGCCACCTCCGGCGCACGCTGGCGCAGGTCGGAAACCAGCCGGGCAAAATAACGTGGAGCGTCGGCGAAAACCGGCACGCTTGGGGCGCCGATGACCACCACGGCCGGGGGTGTGGCTTCGAGTTCCGCCAGCATCTGTGTCTCGCCATCATTATCCGGCCGCCCCGGAACGAAATAGAGGTAGCGCCAAGGCTGCGCTCGACCGGCGAGAACACCCACTCCCGCGAGATCGGGGAAGGCTACGATCGGTCCCGGGGCCGCCAGTTTTATCCGAGCCAAGAGCTTATCAAGCCAAAGCCATTGCGGCGCGGCGTGTTCCACCACCACAAAGGGCGAGGCCTCGACCGAAGGCAGGAGCGGAACCAGCCGGGCCTCAAGCAGGCCCCCAACCACGTCTCCCGCGCGCAGAGCCGAAAGCAACAAGACGGCCCCGAGGACGAGTTGCGGCAGCGGGGTCGCCTCACGCTCGGGCCCAAGGTGGCGGCGCTCGCGTCGCCAGCAGACGGCACTACGTTGCCACGACAAACCCATCGCCAAGACCAGACTCGGGACGATCATCGCGAGGTGGATCAGATCGCCGCGCGGGAAAAACTGCACGCTCGCCACCGCGGCAAAGGCCAGCGCGGCGCGCTCGCGAGCCCCGGCCCGGCCGCCGCGCGTCCCGACCGAAAGCGCCCCGGCCATCAGGCCAACCGGCCCGAGCCAAAGCAACGTCGTCTCGACCACCAAGCGCGCCGATCCTCCAGCCGAGACAAGCAACGCCGTAAATAAAGCCGCGCCAAGGCCGAGCGCAAGGGGTGCCAGCGGCGCGCCCCGCCCGGCACCCAGCCAGCCGGCAGCCAGTACGCCGGCCAAGGCGGCAAGCGTCGCCGGAGGCGGCCACGGAAACGGCAGCAGGTACGCCTCGATCACGCCGCCGCCATCAATCAACAAAACTTCCTTGAGCCCACGCGAGAAACCGATCTGCAGGAGGATCCCGGGCAACCACGTCAGCAAAGGGAGAACGAAGCCCGCCACGAGAGCGGCAAGATCGAAGCGCAGCGCCGCTTCAACCGGACGATGGCCTCGCCACACGGCCGCCACCACCATCGTGACCGGAACCAGCAACACCACGCCCCACGCCGACAGCACCGTCTGGCTGAGCAGAAGTGCCGTGGCGAGCGGCGCCAGAAGGCAAAGGCCCGCGATCCCCAGGCGATCGACACGAGCCAATTTCGGCCAGCTCGAGGCCAGCGCCAGTAAAGCTCCGGCCAGGGCGAGGAGACCTGAGTTTGGTTTGATAGAGAAGGCCAGCCCGGCAGCGATCCCGGCGCCAAAAACCAGTCCCGCCCGCCGAAGTGGCTCGAGCCGACGGCTCGCGACCAACATGACCAGGCCCTGCACCACCAGCAGCAGAAATGCGGCCGGCCAACCCGGGTAGGGCACGTTGAAGAAACCTCCGAAGGCCAGCGACACCGGATGCAGAAACGCGAGCACGACGGCAGTCGCGCCAACGGCCACCGCCAGCGAGGCCCATTGCCGAAGGAGGAGGAAGAGCAGCGTCAGTGTGGCGACGTGGATACCCACCCCGAGCGTGCGCGAGGCCAGCAGGTTCGGGCCAAGCCAGTTCCACGCCAAGGTTTGCATTCGGAAGAAGAGCGGTGTGTAGCCGGTCTCGAAATCGACGTAAGGCTGCTCGCCGGCGTGAACTCTGGCGATCTGCGCGAGCAGCGTGCCCTCGTCGACCAGATCGAAACCGTAGCGGCGAAACGTGCAAAACCACACCGACGCGATGCCGGCGACAAGCAATGTTTCAATCGCAAGCCTGAGGGCGCCGGCAGCGGTTCTATCTGTTGAGTCCTGCACGATACGCCCCCAAGGTCAGCCGAGCTGCCCGATCCCATGTCAATCTTGCCGCCTGCGCAAGCGCACGGCGAGCGAGGTCAGCCCGAAGACTCCCGTCGGCAGCCAACTCTTCCATCGCTGCCGCCACCAATCCCGGCTCGCTGCCGGCCACCAGCAGCCCGCCCTCGCCCACCACCTCGGGGATCGAAGTCACGGCCACACCCACCACCGGGCAGCCACAGGCCATCGCCTCGGCAAAGGTCAAGCCAAACCCCTCGAAGGTGGACGGACTGACCATCAGATCGGCGGCGCCGTAGAGTTCAACCAGAGCCGGGTCCGGGAGTTCGCCGAGCAGCAACACCGAGGCCGGCGGCTCACCGAGCCACGCAGGCGCGTAGCCCCGACGCCGTCGGCCGGCGATGGCGAGGCGAATCTTGAAGCCCTTGCCGCGCAGAATCTCGACGGCAGCGATCGCGACTTCGATGCGTTTGCGGGGCTGCACGGTACCGACGAACGCCGCGAGGATTTCGTCAGGCCCGATCCCGAGGCGTGCCCGCGCCGCCTGCCGCTCTTCGGGCGATGGCGGTCGGAATTGCGAGGCCACCCCGTTGGGCACCACCGAAATCCGCTGTGGTGCAACGCCCAGCCGCTGCTGCAAATCCTCGGCCGCGTGGTTCGACACGCAAAGAATACGGTCGGCCGCACGCGCCGCGTGCGTCAGATGGAGCCGCAGTTGCAGACGCTGGGCACGCGAAAACGTCTCGGGCTCGGCCAGAACCGCCAGATCGTGGATGGTGACGATCGCAGCCCGACCGCGTCCGACGCCGGGCAAGGGCAAAGCGTGCTTGGTGCCATGGTAGAGATCGACGTCAAGCCGCCGCAACGCCAGGGGGATCGCGACGTTATCCCAGAAAGGTTGCGCCCAGGGGCTCGGCAAGGCCACCCGATGCACGCCCAGCGTGTCGCTGGCAGCAAAAGCCCCGGGCCGATCGGTCAGGACTTCGAGACGAAATCCGGGTTCGTTCAAGGCCGCAAGGGCCCCGACGAGTTGCACGCCATAGGTCGCCGGCCCGCCAATCGTGCCCGCCACCACTCCGATTGCGACGCGCAGCGGCCTCATGCGCCCTCGAGGATCTCCCGCAACAACGCCGCGCGCCGCTTTGGCCCGGCAGAGCGTGCCACGGCCAGCCGCCCGGCTTCGCCAAGGCCCGCCAAGCGGGAGCTTTCCGCCGCGAGTGCCCGGAGCGCGGCAGCAAGCGCCTCGGCAGTCGGCTCGCAGACCTCTATCGATTCCCCCGGCACGAAGATCTCGCGTATCGCCGGGGTATCGGCCGTCAACACCGCACGTCCGATCTGCGCCGCTTGGTAGACCTTGTTGGGAATCACCATCCGGGCCTTGACGGAGCTGCCGAAGATGCCGAGCACGACGTCCGCCCGACGGATGCGCTCAAGCAGATCCGGGTAGGGCAGCCAGTCGATGAAATCGACCTGCGGCAGATCGCCGGCCTGCGCCACCACCTTCGCGTGCTCGGGGCCGCTGCCGACGAGTTCGATCGCGATGCCTTCGTCTGCCGCCAGCAGGCGTGCCGCAGCGGCCACCACATCGAAACCATGCAAGGGCAGAAAGCTGGAGTACCCAAGGACCCGCAGCGTCGCGCCTCGGGTCTGCCCGGCGACCGCAGCCAGGCGCTCCCCGACCCCGCTGGCCCGCTCGGTGACCGGGTCCGGCGCCAAAGCGTCAGCGCCCGCATGCGTAGCGGGCAGGAAAAAATCCTCCGCACCAAGCGGACAAACTCGCAGCTGCTCAGGGTCGATGCCAAGTTCGCGCACGATCCAATCCGCGTGTGTCCGCGTATCGACGACAACCCGATCAGCCGCACGCAACGAAAGACGATCGGCGAAGCGAAGCAGCCGCGCCCCCAGGCCTTCCCTGATATAGACGCCGCGATCCTCGACCAGGGTCTCGGTCAAGGTGACCAGCGGGACAAAGACCAGCCGCCGACGGCCGGCCAGAAGCCGCGCCAGCAACACATCGAGTTGGCCGTTGAAGCCAACCAGCACACAATCGGCTCCGGCGGCAGCGTGCCGAAAGCGCAACGCCAATTTGAGCGCCGCCCGCAGCCATTGCCAGCCGAGCCGCAGCAGCGATGCCGGCCGGAAGTAGCCCGCATGCTTGTCGCGCGTGGCTTGCCAAAGCGGTTCGTGGCAAAGCCGAACTTCAACCCGGGCACGGATCAGATCCGCCCGGAGCAGCACGTTCGCCGCGTGGCGCGAATCGAAGGTCCCGAAGAGGACCGCGATCACCGGGTCGACGGCTCTTCCCCGGCCACCTCGGGGCGCTCCCGGTGGTAGCCGGGTTCGGTATCCGGGCCCTCGCCAAGACGAAGTTCCATCTTCCGCACCCGGAGCAGGGTGTCTTCCGAGAGGGCGCGGTTCGAGGCAATCAGATCGGCGATCAGACCCATCAGGATGGTCTGCACCCCGACGATGACCAACGACGCCGCCAGAATCAGCGACTGCACCAGCCCCTGTGGGCCGTAAAGGATATTGTAGGTCAGGAAGCGCAGCCCGAGCACCCCCCCCACCGAGACCATGATCCCGCCAAGCGTCCAGAAAACCCTGATCGGTTCGTAAAGCGCATAAATACGCACCAAGGTGACGAACGACTGGCGGAGATAGCCGGGGATGCTCTGGAAGAGACGCGACGGCCGCGTCCGGTACGAACGCACCGGCACATGCGCCACCGCAAGCTGTTTCTTGCCCGCCTGAACGATGGTCTCAAGGGTGTAGGTGAACTGAGACACCACGTTCAGTCGCAGCGCAGCGCGGCGATCAAAGGCGCGAAAGCCGCTCGCGGCATCGGGCACGTCCGTCCCTGAAAGCCCACGCACGGCCCAACTGCCGCAGACCTGGAGTACGCGCTTCAATGGGCTGAAATGCTCAAGCGAGCCCGGGCCACGATCACCCACGACCATATCGGCCACACCGGCGAGGATCGGCTCGATCAGGGCCGGAATGTCGCGGGCGTCGTATTGATTGTCGGCATCGGTGTTGACAATGATGTCGGCCCCAAGCTTCAGCGCGGCGTCGAGCCCGGCCGAAAAGGCGCGCGCCAGGCCCTGGTGTTGCGGGAAGCGCACGATGTGGTGCACACCAAGACGGAGCGCCACCTCTGCGGTATCGTCGGTTGAACCGTCGTCGATGACCAGGAACTCGATCTCGTCGACACCGGGGATGGAGCGGGGCAAGGCCCCGATCGTGGCCGGCAGTTGCTCCGCTTCGTTGAGACAGGGAATTTGAATGATGAGTTTCGGCATGACCGATGGTGCTGCGATACACCATGCAACGAAGCGCGCCAGCAGAACGGGCTCGACAGGTCGCGCCCTGGCGCTGGGACTGCTCTTGCTGCTGAACGCGGTTTTCGGCCGAGCGACCATGGTGGGCGCGGCCTCCGAAGTACCCGCCGCGCCTCCTGCCGCGAGCATGACACCTCCCCACCCGGCCCTCTCGCCGCCGCTCGCGACGGCCGTGCCGCCCGGAACAACCATCGCCCCGCCGGCTCCCTTCGGGGGACGGGCGCGGCTCTACATCCTGCGGGTCGATTTCCCCGATCAGGCTTCGACCCGAAAGCGCAGCGATTTCAAGGACGCCTCGGGCAATGGCCTGCTCGATCGCATGGCCGACTATTGGAAGGAGGGCTCGCGCGGTCGCTTCACGCTCGACACCACGCTGAGCCGCCACGTCTATCGCCTGCCGCAGAAACGTGCCCGCTACGTCAGCAACCCCGGCCAGATGATCCGGGACGCTGTGGCGCTTGCCAGCCGCGCGGGGGATGAGGGCGAGAAATCGGAACTCGAAGCCTACGGGCCCGATGTGGTGGTGGTCTTTTTCGCCGGGCCAGGCGCAGAATCTGATATTGAACATCGCCAGCCCGGCCTCCCCTGGTCCAACGCCTACGGCGGCCTCGCGATCGCCAAAATCGGCAACAAAACGATCCGCCAGGGCATGGTGGTCGCCGAAGATCCGTTGCACGATTTATCGCCTTTCGGCGTTCTCAATCATGAATTCGGCCACGTCCTCGGATTGCCCGAACTCTATGCCCCCGGCAAGGCCCATGAGGGCGTTGGCGTCTGGGATCTGATGGGGCAAGGCACCTGGGTCGGCATGGGCGAACAACCGCCGCAACTCTCGGCCTGGTCCAAGCTGCGGCTCGGCTGGGTGGACCCGATCGATGTCAAGAGCAGCCAACATATCAAGCTGCCCCTGGTGCAGCGCAGCGGCCAGGTGGTGCGCATCCTTACGCATGCCGAGAGCACGCAGGAGTACTTCCTGATCGAGAACCGGGCTCGCCTCGGTGCCGATAAAGGCCTGAAAGGCGAAGGCCTGCTGATCTGGCACGTCGATGAGGCAAAGACGAGTTTCCGCCGCTCGCAGGACGACCCGCGCCACAAGCGGGTCGATCTTCTCACCGCCGATGGTTGGCCCTCCGATCTCGATATCGGCCACGCGCAGGGCGGCAACCGTGGCGATGCCGGCGACCCCTGGGCCAAGCGGGCCAGCGGACCTTCCCCGGGAGGATCACCCTCGACCGACGCCTACGACGGCACGCCGGGCCGCTTCAGCATACGCAAGATCTCGCCGCCCGGAGAAATTATGGAATTCGATATCATCTTCGAGGAAACGCTTTCGCCCGAGTTGGATCCCGGTTAGGAGAAGACCGTGGCATTACCGCAGAACTTCGAAAACTTCAATGATAAAATAGCCCAGAGCATGATCCGGGTGAACAACGAGGCCACCTCGGGCTTGCCGTTTTATCTGGGGGTCCGCTTCCTCGAGTTCGGCCCAGGCCGGCTCGAAGCCGAATTGCCTGTGCGCCCAGACCTCTTGACGCCCTTTGGCACGCTGCACGGCGGCGCCATGGCCGCCCTGGTCGATCATGTGCTCGGTTGCGTGCTTTACCCACTGATGCGGCGCGGACAATGGGCCGCCACCACCGAATTCAAGCTGAATTATCTCACTGCGGTGAAAGGGGGCGTGCTGCGGGTTGAATCTACAATTGTCTCGCTCGGCCGACGCAGCGCCGTGGTGCGGGTGGAGGTTGAGAACGAAGGCCGCGCGGTTTGTACGGCGCTGGGCACCTTGATGATCAGCGACCCGCCGTCTGCGGAAGCGCGCTGAACTACGGCAAGCGATCGGCGGGCGGGGCGGACGGAGCCACCCCCTCACGAAATTGGCCCCTGCCCGGCGTAGGGCGGCGGGGGCTCCTCCAGGGAAGGCCCTCGCCGTGCCGCGCGAGCGTGCTCGCCACGCCGCGGATCCGGGGTTCACAACGCGGCACGCGCGTGGCGCGCGATGGCGTGAACGCCCAGCCCTCGCTAGCGGTCCCCGCCATGGGCAGACTCTCTGGAAAATCCGTCGTCATCACCGGCGCGGCCAGCGGCATCGGTGCCGCCACCGCGGAACTCTTCGCCAGCGAAGGCGCGAACCTCGTGCTCGGCGATCTGAATGAAGCCGGCGGCGAAGCGACGGCCGAACGCTGCCGCGCGATCTCGGCGCGCGCGGTCTTCCTCCGCACCGACGTCGCCGAGGAAGACGACGTCGCTAAACTCCTCGACCGCGCCGTCAGCGAGTACGGCCAACTCGATGTCGTCTTCAACAACGCGGGCCTCGGCGGCGCGGTGGGCCCCTTCGAGGAGACCCGGCGTGAGGATTGGGACCGCACCATGGCGGTGTTGTTGAGCGGCGTCTTCTTCGGCATCAAACACGCCGTCAGGCATATGAAAGACCGTGGCGGTTCGATCATCTCCACCTCGTCGGTCGCCGGCTTGCGGGCCGGCGCCGGGCCGATCGCCTACAGCGTCGCCAAAGCAGGCGTCGCCCACCTCTCGCGCGTGGTGGCGCTTGAGGTCGCGGCGCAGCAGATCCGGGTCAATGCAATTTGTCCTGGCGGCATCAACACGCCGATCATTTCGACGCGGGTGCCGGGCGGCCCCGAAGTCGCCGGAGAGTTGCTGAAACAACTGCAGCCGCTGCCGATGACCGGCCAGCCGCTCCATATCGCGCACGCCGCCCTCTTCCTCGCGAGCGATGAATCGGCTTTCGTCACCGGCCAGGCCCTGGTCATCGACGGCGGCTTCACGCTGCCGGGCATGCGCTTCACGCCGCCCGACCAAAGGCCCGCCATCGACACCACCTTTGCCGGCCCCTCGTTCGAATAAGCGATTCGTCGAGTTCTCCACCATCGACGAATCGCCTGGCGCGATTCCTGCTGTCTGTCAGTGCCAACGTACCGGCGTCTCAGCCGGCAGAGCGCAAGGAGATCGACGATGGACCACTACGCTGCCCTTTTCACCCCGCTGGCCGCCCTCAGCATGGCCATCGGTACCGTTTTCGCCATGATTCTGACGATGCGGCCGGGCTTCTGATCCACCCTCGGCAGGTCGAGGCGCCTAAATGCGGCGGCACCTGCCGCCCTCCCAACCGTGCGCACCCGTGGCCGGCGTCGATAGCGAAATCTGTCCGCCTGCCGCGCTTCAACGGGCAAAGCGCCGGAACTTGATCCGATGCGGCTGGTCCGCCGCACCGCCGAGGCGACGTTTCTTGTCGGCTTCGTACTCGGCGTAATTGCCCTCGAACCACTCGACGTGGCTATCGCCCTCGAAGGCCAGGATATGCGTCGCAATCCGGTCGAGGAACCAGCGATCATGGCTGATGATCACGGCACAGCCCGAGAAGTCGAGCAGCGCCTCCTCGAGCGAGCGCAAGGTATCGATGTCGAGATCGTTGGTTGGCTCATCCAGCAGCAGCACATTGCCGCCGCGGCGCAGCAGCTTGGCGAGATGCACCCGGTTGCGCTCGCCGCCCGACAAATTTCCGACTTTTTTCTGCTGGTCGCTGCCGCGGAAATTGAATTGCGCAACATACGCCCTCGACGCCATCTCGCGATCGCCCACCATGATGCGCTCGGTGCCGCCAGTCGTCTCCTCCCAGACCGTTTTATCGGGATCGAGCGCATCGCGCGATTGATCGACA
>VFKT01000185.1 GCA_009885395.1 Deltaproteobacteria bacterium
GCTGCCGGAGTCGCCAGCGCCCCGGTAGACGTATACTTGACAATGAACCGATGGATGAACAACCCGCATCCCGTCGATGCTGTCTACCTTCCGGCGGTAGTCGCGCTTCAACTCCAGGCTCAGGAGTATTACCACCGTCAGGTCGGGCTCACCGAGTCGGCAATTCGCCCGGAATACCTGCAGGCCGCACGCGATCTGTACAAGGGCCGGATCGACTGGGATACGTTCCGCAAACGCAGCCCAGCCAAACTGCAAGATTTTATCAAAGTTAATTTTCGAAAGGGAGGCTTCACGGGCGAGACACCGTATTGGCAGGTTCTCCAGGGAAATCAGGCTTACCGCTGGAGAAGTACAACGCCCATGCGGGTTTATTACGGCGGCATGGATGAGGTCACGCCGACCTATATTGCCGAGCTGCCCGAGAACACACAGCGGATCCTCGGCGGCGAACCGGCGCAATCGATCAACGCCGGAAGCAAGGCTGACCATCGTTCGGTTTTCATTTTTGGCGTGATCGATCAGAAGAAATGGTTCGACGAGCTTGTCGCTGCCGAGCAGAACACGCCCGTCAAATGAAACCCGGAGTAGCCGACCATGCCCATGCCATCAGCGGCCTGATTCTGCGCTATGCGGAACGGATCGACGCCGGCGACCTCGACGGCCTGGCCGCGCTCTTTGACCAGGCGGTACTGCGCACCGAGGGCTTTCCCGACCTGCGACGCGGCCGCGACGAGGTTCGGGCTCTTTACGAGCAGATGGTGCGCCTCTACGACGGCCGACCCTCCACCCAGCACATCACGACCAATATTCGGGTCGAGGTCTCGCCCGACGAAGGCACGGCAGAAGCCTGGTCAAAATATACCGTCTTCCAGGCGCGACCCGAACTGCCGCTGCAGGCCATCATCAGCGGACGTTACCACGACACCTTCAGCCGGGACGACCAGGGCTGGCACTTCACGGAGAGGGTCATCTCAATCGACCTTGTAGGCGACTTGAGCCAGCACCTGAAGCTCGCGCTCTGAGGGATACCCCGGCAAGCGCAAAGACTTACCCCTCGGCAAATATCAATCGGTACTTGAAGCTCGCGCTCTGAGGCCCGCCCCTCCGGCAGCCGGCGTTCATTTGTGACCGAGCAGGCTGCGCGCGATCTGCGAGATCTGGATCTCGTCGGTCCCGGCGTAGATCTGCAGCACCTTGGCATCGCGGCAAAGCTGCTCGACCCGGAACTCGGCCATATACCCATTGCCGCCGAAGAGTTGCACGGCCTCAAGCGTGACGTGCATCGCCGCGCGCGCCGCATAGAGCTTGCCAGCCGAGGCTTCGGCCAGCGAGGCCGGTCGCCCGAGGCCGGAACGCTCGATGGTCGAAAAGATGATGTTCTGGAGGTTCATCCGCGCGACCTCCATCTCCGCGAGCTTCGCCTGGATGAGTTGGAACTCGCCGATCGCACGACCGAACTGCACGCGCTCACGGGCGTATTTTGTGCTCACTTCGAGGCATTCCTCGACGATGCCAAGGGCCATCGCCACCACGCCCGTGCGCTCGGTATGGAAGGTCGCCTTGGCACCCGAGCGGGCCTGCGCATCCTCGACTTCGCCGATCAGCCGATCACGACCGACTCGCACATCCTCCAGGAAAAGCTCTCCGGTCGGCGACGAATGAAGCCCCATCTTGCGCAGCGGCTTGGATTGCGTGAGCCCCGGCATCCCCTTGTCCAGCACAAAAGAGAGTACCTTGCGCTCGCGTGGTGCGTTGCCCTCGTCGAGTTTGCAGATGAAAACGATAGTGTCGGCGTAAGGCCCGTTCGTGATGAACGTCTTGTTGCCGTTCAGCACATAGCCGTCACC
This sequence comes from Deltaproteobacteria bacterium, assembly GCA_009885395.1. GTDB lineage: Bacteria > Desulfobacterota > Binatia > UBA12015 > UBA12015 > SXLG01. The sequence continues at coordinate 1,848 of VFKT01000185.1, forward strand.
GTCGCGCCGCGCGCTCGCTTGCATGCTGCCGAAGGCGTCGGAACCCGAACCTGGCTCGGTGATCGCCCAAGCGCCGACTTTTTCCATCGTGAGCAGAGGCGGCACCCAGCGTTCTTTCTGTTCAATGGTGCCACGACCGCGGATGGCGCCGCCGGTGAGTTGCACACTCACGCCCATCGCCGTGACCATGCCCGGGCAGACCCGGCAGAGTTCGATGGTCGGGATGAGTTGCGCCGCCGCGTCGTCCATCGCGGCCTCGACCGAAACACCGCGCGCGCCGCGTTCCTGAGTCACAGCCGCGCCGCTTTTCTCGCGCTCTACCTGCCGACGGAAGCGTTCGACCTGCATCTCGCCGATGCCGAAAGTCGCAAACATTTTTCGGAGGATCACGTAGGGCGGCATGTCGCCGTGTTCGAGTTCGTCGCGGTGCGGGACGATTTCTGCCTGGATGAACTTCCGAAACGCATCCCGGATGGCCTGGTGCTGCTCACTCCATTCGATCATGGTGGTTCCTTAACAACAGAGGCGCGAATCGCCCGCCGGCCCCCGCCCGCATGCCCAGCGCGACGGCCAGCAGGCCGAGGAGGACCGACGCGGCCAGGTTGAGCAAGGCGCTTCGTGTGTCCCCGGCCCTGACCAACTGGTCCGTAAAGAGCATATAGCTGCTGAAGGTGGTAAATCCGCCGAGAAACCCGGTCAGGAGGAAGCTCGAGACCAGGCGCAGACGCAGGTCGGCCCGAAAATAGTCAACTGCATCAAGCGTTGGATCTTCGCGCACCACGCCGGGGATGTGCTCGAGTGTCTGCCCGAGAGACGTGCCTCTCAAGCGACTCTTGCCGTCACGGCGAAGGGTGATCTCAAGTACTATAAATAGAAGACCGATCAGAAAACAGCCCAGCACGTTCACAACCAGAATTCCGATCCAGGCCGGCACGCCGAGACTTGCCTGCAAGCTCTCGGCAAGGAGAACCCGAGCCAGCGTCCCCAGCGCGCCGCCCGCCGTCACGCAAAGGGCGCTGCTGAACCAGTTCACCCGAATGCTCCCGCCGACGCAGACTGCCGTTGTTTGAAAGTGAAAATCGGGGGCGAACACGGGCCCGGCCTCGTCCTTCTCCCCATCGGCACGGCGGCCACCAGCCCCCGGCGAGAACCCGACACGGTGACGAGCCGACTCATCCTGAGGCCCCAGCAACTCCCAGGCCGGACACCAAAGCCAGGCTGCCCAGCACGATGGGCAAGAATAAATTCATAAAAGCCTCGCCCCAGCGGCCTTGCTGCAGGAGGAGCACCGAATCCAGGCTGTAGGCACTGAAGGTGGTGTATCCCCCGCAGAAACCGGTTACTCCCAGGGCGAAGAGGAGTTCGCCGCGGAGTTCTCCCGCTACGAGCGCGCCCGAGGGCGGAGGGTGCAGCTGCAATTCGGGTAGAGGCTCGCCAAGGAGGCCGAAGCCAAGGCCGATCAGGAAGCTGCCCGTGACGTTCACCAGCAACATTGCGACCCAACCGGGGAAGCGAGTCCTGGTGCGAAAGAGTTCGGCCACGCCAAAGCGGGCCAATGCACCAAGTCCGCCTCCCAGCAGCAGACACAGCCCTTTGGCGACGAGTTGCACGGCGGCGACCCTTTAGCGGAGGGGCGCCCGGGCTTCCCGCCCGCGGCAGAGCCGCTGCATGGGCCTGAAAGGACAGGTGGACGTGGCAGAACTGGCGGGCGCCGGCTTCCCGCCCGCGGCAGAGCCGCTGTTTCCCAGCACTGCTCATGAACCGGGGCCCTTTCGGACAGGACCACGAGCGAGGCAGGCGAGCGGCAAACCGCCAGAGTATTCGCCGCCTTGGTACGAACACGCCGTCAATGCGATCCTCAGAACGTCAGCAGAGCGGGCCGCTGCCGGGACGCGGGGCGGGTTGGCGAGTCTGTTCTCATAAAGCGTTCTTGGCAGGAGGCCAGCATGGAGCCAAAGCGAATCGAGACCGACAGCATGGGCTCGATCAAAGTCCCGGCGGACCGCTACTGGGGGGCACAGACGCAACGCGCCCTCGTTCATTTCGCGATCGGTCGCGAAAGGATGCCAATCGAAGTGATTCATGCAATCGCGCTCATCAAGCAAGTCGCCGCAATCGTCAATCAGTCTCTCGGTGTGCTAGGCCAGCGTGAAAGCGACCTCATCGTGGCCGCCGCCGCCGAAGTCGCCGCGGGTCAGTTCGACGACCATTTCCCGCTCCCGGTCTGGATCTCTGGCAGCGGCACACAATGCAATATGAACGTCAATGAGGTGATCGCAAACCTTGCGATCGAACGCAGTGGCGGGGTGCTGGGTAGCCGTTCCCCGATTCATCCCAACGATCACGTGAACCGCTCGCAATCCTCCAACGATGTCTTCCCGAGCGCAATATCGGTAGCGGCGGCAAAGCTTCTCCACGATCGCCTGCTTCCCGCGCTGGAAATGCTGCGCCTGGCTCTTGACGTCAAGACGAATGAATGGCAGGCAGTCGTCAAGGTCGGGCGCACGCATCTCCAGGACGCGGTACCGATCACGCTCGGCCAGGAGGTCTCGGGGTGGGTGGCGAATCTCGACGCTCACGGACGGCGGTTGAGGACGGCGCTTGACGAGCTTCTGCCGTTGGCGCTTGGCGGAACGGCGGTGGGCACTGGGCTCAACGCACCAGCGGATTTCGCTGCGCGTGCGGCCGAGCGACTTGCGGAGATGACCGGACTGCCCTTCATCACTGCACCCAATAAATTTGCGGTTCAGGGCTCTCACGATGCCTTGCTCGCAGCGAGCGCGGCGCTGCGCGGCCTGGCCGTTTTCCTCCACAAGATGGCCAGCGATATCCGGCTCTTGGCCTGCGGCCCACGGGCCGGGCTCAACGAGCTCCTCCTACCGGCCAACGAGCCGGGTTCTTCGATCATGCCAGGCAAGGTGAACCCGACCCAATGCGAGGCCTTGACGATGGTTTGCATGCAGGTAATCGGCCTTGATCAAGCCAATGCGCTTGCCAACGCCGGCGGTCAGCTCGAAATGAACGCCTACAAGCCCCTGCTCGCCTTCAACCTCGTCACACAATTGACGCTACTCAGCGACGCCTGCCTGTGCTTCAAACACCACCTGGTCGAGGGCATGCAACCCAACCTCCCGGTGCTTGAGACACAGGTCCGGGGATCACTGATGCTGGCGACAGTGCTTGTCCCGATCCTCGGCTACGACCGTACTGCAGAACTGACCCACTACGCCGACACCCACGGCTGTTCTCTCGAGGACGCGAACAGGGCACTGGCGATCCTGCCAGTGGAGGAGTTGCGCCGTCTGCTCGATCCTACGGCCCTGGTTTGATCGCGGCAAAGTTCGCCGCGGAAAACTAGACGAGCGTCACCAGGTCGCGCATCATGCAACGGTTCATCACGACGAGGATGCCGGCAGCGCGAGCGCGGGCGGCAGCAACGTGATTGACGACACCGTCCTGGAGCCACAGAGCTTTGGCGCCGATCGCGATGGCATCGTCGACGACGGGGTCGATCAGATCAAAACGCCGGAAGACATTGACAACCTCGATTGGCCCCGGAACGTCGCGCAGTGAAGGCCAGCAGCAGAGGCCGAGCACCTCTGTACAGGCGGGGTTCACCGGGAAGACCTCATACCCGGAGGCCTGCAGGTAGGCGGCGACCCGGTAGGAGTCACGACCGGGATCTGGCGAGAGGCCGACCACGGCGACCCGGCGAAACTGCCGCAAGATGCGTGCGGCCAGAAGAGAGTCCTCGTCCAAGGGCATAGCCTGCCACTCCCAGCATGAGTTGTGCCGCTCGCCCGACCCGGCGGCCACCGTCTGATCGCCGGCCTCTTCCCCCGAGAATTAAACTCACCAGGAAAAATTAAACGAACGTCCCCCCGGCATTCTCTGAGCGCCGGCCGGTTCTCCATGAAAATTAAACTCCCGACGGAATATTAAACGAGCGTCCCCGGTACCCAGCAGCCGTGGAAGCCGTGCGGGACGCGTTGGGGCAGCACGATTTCGGCCACCGGACCACGACGGACGTTGGTGGCATCGAGGACCGCGACGCGGCTCTCGGAACGGGAACGGTCGTAGATGTACGACAGCAACCAACCTTCACCCTCGCCCGGCCCGCCGGGCACGAAGAAGAGTTCGCCGGCACCGATGGCGAGTCCGGGATCCCAGCTCGTCAACCGGCCGGTGGCGAAATCACGGTGCACCACACCGCCAACATCGATGGTTTCGGCGTAACGCCGCGGCTCGGCGAACCAGCCGTGGCGATGCTGGCGCCCGGAGAAGCGACGGTCGTGCACCGGGAACTCGGAAATCAGCTCTCCCTCGAGGATTTCGTCGCGAAACGAAAGCGCCGCACCGGCCGTATCGATCCGCCAGCGATGCAGATGCGGCTCATAGGTCCCGAATATCTCACCATCCATCATGCGGGGATAACGACAGACATCAATAACAATTTCGCCGCCGTCACGGTAGGCATTCAACTCGTGGAACACATAGCAGGGTGGGATTTCAGCCCAGCGGATCTGGCTGGCCTCACCACCGAGCGGCATCACCCCGACGCGCGCTCCGTAATCCTCGTTCCAGAGGAAGGGGAAGCCGTGCACGGCGATGCCCGCAAAATCAAAGAGCACGGGTAGCTCCCAAAAAATCACGTCGCTCTCGGTGATCGCGAACGAATGCATCATCGTCCCGCTGCGGACCGGGATCTCCTGACGATGGATCACGCGGCCCGTCGCGTCCGCCACCAGGTAGGTCAGGTAGGGCGGCGCAAACCAGTAGCCAAAAAAGTGCATATAGCCGGTGGCGGGGTCGATCTTCGCGTGCGCCGTAAAAGATGTAGTGACGGCTCCATCGAAATCATGGACGCCAATCGTCGAGAGATCATTCGGGTCGATCGCATAGCCCGCTCCCACTTCACCCGACGAGAGCAACTTACCACCGTGCCAGATGACCGAGACATTGGATTGATTGTTGCCGCCCAAGGGCAACCCGCCTTCAAGTCCGCTGTAGCCCTTCTCGTACAAGGGCGTCCGAACATAGCGATTGCGATATGAGAGGGCGCGGCCGCCCTCGAGATGAACGCTGTGCAACATGCCGTCGCCCATGAACCAATGTGGACTCTCGCCGCTTCGGGGGTTTGAACCGTTGCGAATAAAGAAGCCGTTCAGTTCTGGCGGCAAGGCACCGCGGATCTCGAGGTCGAAGACCTCGATTTCGTCGGCCACCGGAGCAAAATTATTCTGCAACCACCAGGGCTGCGCCGGATCGACCTCGAGCGGGCCGATGGGCTCGCCGACGTTACCGCAACCGGACAAGAGCCCAGGCAGCGCCGCGCCCATGCCGGCCAGGGCTGCGCCTCGCAGGAAGGTGCGGCGGTCAAGACGAAATAGCGACGGTATCGACGGCGGAAGACGCATGCTTCTTTGCTACTCGCACTCTCGACCGGTGGCAACCGGTTCCGTCTGCCCCGATAAGGCGGTCGGGGGAAACAGCGAGCCCTGTTCTTCCGTCGCCGGCCGCCAAGGGATATGCGCACGACGGGCACACCCTGCGCGATCCGCAGCCTTGCCGCCAAAGAGGAAAAGCATGGAAGACCGCTGCGAAGCCGGCCTTTATTTTGAAATGAGCGATACTCCCGTCGACGACTACCTCTCGAGCCGGATCCCCGAGGTCTGCCGACAGGAGGGAGTCCATCGCGCGACCTGGTGGGCGAATGTCTTCCGCGACCGAAAGGGCCTGCCGCGCGTGCTGCCCGAGTTCGACCTGCTCGCGGTCTACGAGATCGACGCAAGCTTCAAGGCGCCGCCCAGCACGCCCGCCGGGATCACGGGCCTGCACTACCGGCGCACGCCGCGGCCAGGCCAGGGTCGCCTCAGCGGCAAGCCCACAATCGGCCTCTCGCTCGTCCTGATCTCGCCGCGAAACCCGAGCGGCGCACAGGCACTGCGGGATTGGGGCGATTTCGTACATTTGCGGCATATCGCCGAGGTGGCCGTGCCCGGCTACACCATGATCACACCTTACGAACATGCCAGCGGCGGTGATCCGCGGTTCTGTCATTTTTACGAAATGGATACCGACGACCCCGAAGCCTCCTTCCAGGCAATGACCCCGCTTGTGACGCAGCTTGTCGGTGAGCGGACAAGCGCCGCCTGGCACACCTGGGCGATGCATCCCGAGCTTCGAATCATGTATGTCAACACCTTCCGGCGTCTGGGCGAACGGAGCGTATGATGGTAGCCGACCTGATCTCCCTGATGAAAACCCAGCGGGCCTGCCGTGCCTTCTTGAGCGAGCCGGTCTCCGACGCGACCATCGGCCGCGTGCTCGATGCCGCCGTGCACGCGCCAAGTGCTGAAAATAGCCAGCCCTGGGAATTCATCGTGGTGCGCGATGCCGAGCGACGCGCTCGAATCGGCGACCTGATGGCGCGGGCCTGGCAAGCCCACGGACGCGACCATTCCCGCGGTCGACTTTCTGCTGCTCTTTTCACTGATGTCGATGTCGGGCTGAGCGGAGGCATCGCAGCGGCACCGGTGCTTGTAGTTGTCGCAGTGGACCACCGGCGCTGCAATGCGGCCAGCCTCGGTTCTTCGATCTTCCCGGCGGTGCAGAACCTGTTGCTTGCGGCGGCCGCACTCGGCCTCGGCTCGGCGCTGACCACCATCGCCACGGTCTACGGCGATGAATTGCGCTTCTTGGTCGGTCTGCCCGCCGCCCTTGAACCCATCGCCGTCATTCCCCTTGGCGTGCCGGCGCGAAAGCTTGGTCCGCCGCGACGGGAGCCCTTCGCCCGCCATACCCACCGCGAGGGCTACGGGCAGCCTTGGGAAGGCAGCACTCTCAAGCCCGACCTGCCCGATTGAACTGAGGGATAGCGTCGTTCGCTGGGGGAGCCTTGACCGGGAGTGCGCGACAGAGCGCGTCCGACCGATCAATCTCAGGGATAGCGTCGTTCGCTGGGGGAGCAGGCTTGGCTTTGTACGCCAGATTGGCGCATAAAAGCGAAGGGTGGCTTCAAGCCGCACGGCCTCTTCGGTAGCCGCAGCGTCCCCAGCCCGTCGCGCCCGCCTTCACCTGCACCTGCGCCTCGACACCCACGCCAAGCGCACGATCGAGCGAGCCGCAGCGTACGTCAACAAAAGTACGACGGCCTTCGTCCTCGAGCAAGCGCTGGTCGTCGCTGAACGTGTGATCGACGACCAGCAGCGACAGCGCATGCTCTCCGATGCCGCCTGGAGCATATTCTTTACTGCGCTGGTCGCCGGCTCGTTGGCAAAAAAACCGGATTCGGCATTGCGCGCGGCACTTCGCCGTCACCAGAAACGCACGGCCGGCGAGGTGCTCTCGCGAGCGCTTCTGGCAGGATCGCTCGGCCCGCAGCACGACCGGGCGGCGTTTTCCTGCGGAATCCGCACTCTTGATGAATGCCTCAGAAAACGGGCGTCGCAGCACCTACGGCGTCGCGTCGCGCAGATCTTTGTGGCGATCGGTGGGCCCCACGGGCGATCGTCAACGTCCCGACTGGATCAAATCCCTTGGCCGGTTTTCAGCTGTCCACCTATGGCCGGTTTTGGGTGCCGCCCGAGGAGAGCTCGCCCGGCGGCTTCCCCACAACCGGTACCAGCAGCCATCCTGGGACGGCTTGCGGTGGGCACCTCCTGCCAAGGGAAACGTCTGGGTGAGTTCCTGCTCGCTGACGCCTGCCTCCGGGTCCTCGGAGCAAGCCAGGCGATGGACGTTTTCGCGCTGATCGTGGAGGCACAAGGATGCGACTGCGGTCGGATTCTACCAGCGATACGGCTTCCAACGTTTTCCGGACTCGCCACACCGTCATCTCTGTGCCGACCGAAACCCTGCTGCGAGCAAACCAGGCCCGTGGCTAATCGATCCGGCGAACGTCGCCCCGCTCTCGCGGGCTGGGCTCGCGGAAAACGATCAGTCGCACCACTGCTAGATCGTACCAGGCCGAGTTCAGGCGGCTCTGGCGCCGGCTCGGCGAGCGGATCGATCTCGACCCGCCAGGCAAGACCAGCGCCGGCTGGAGGTGCTGTCGGCACACAGGCCGCACGCGGGTTGCGGGTACGCACGATTGCGGGTACGCACGATTGCGTCAAGCGCACGGTGTGACGTCGCACCCAGGCCGGCGAATTGGGAATACGGGTCGCCCTCGGAAAGAGCCGGACAATCGCCGAGCCAGAAGCGCAATCCGTCCGATGCCAATAAGACGTGCAGATCGAGGTACTCGCGTGGATGGAAACAGGGATGTGCCTGCAGGCAGAACTCCTGCGCGGTGCGCACCAGGGTGGCATGGGCGAGGTCCTCAAGCTGAAACTCCGAATCGAGCGAACCGGAATAGTCCTCGAGTCCGCCGCGCTCTGCACTTGGCACCTTTGCGAGTTCGAGTTGCGCCAGTTTCGATTGTCGAACGCGGCCGGTGAGCGGGATCTCGTTGACCGGCTCGTTCGAGGGATCGATCCGGGTCGTCCAATGGCAAACAGGCACCCGACCTGCCGGGAGACGCGGGGGTCGATGCAGCGGTCGCACCTGGGCGCGGGCATTGGTCGCAACCGCTGTCGCATCGAAGGTCGGATCCTCGATATCATGGCACATGCCCCGCACCAGATCCTCACCCATCGGCTCGGTATCGGTCAGCGCACCGCAATAGGGCAGCATGAATTCGCCGCTGTTCGCATCGTGCACAGTAAAGCGGAAATCCAGATAGCCATGCGGCGCACCGACATCGAGCTGGATGCCCTTGAAGATGGTGGCGACGTCGCTGCCCTCGAAGTTCAACGCCCGTTGCATGCGTCGGGTGTAGATCGGGCTCGCCCCCATCCATTCCTCGATGGCCACCCGGCGCATCACCTCGACGCCGAAGCGCCCGAGCAACTGCGGCATACCGACACGATCCTGGAGGTGGGTCGCGAGTTAATATTCGCGCGCCAGCCGGGCCAGCACCGAGCGGGAGAGCCGCGCGATCGAGAAGTTCGGATCGAAGGAGCCGCTGTAATCGTCCATGCCAAATCCTCCGGGATGTCTTGAGCCGAGTAGCCGGAGCGGAGGGGATGAGCGAACCCGCGCCTCCGGGGCAGAGCGTCATTTCGCTGCAGCAGCCCTGCGTCGCTCCGCCTGCCGCAGCATTTCCGAGAGCGCTGCATCGCCCGCACGCCGCAGCACCCGCGAGAGCGCTGCATCGCCCGCACGCCGCAGC
>VFKT01000020.1 GCA_009885395.1 Deltaproteobacteria bacterium
GGCTGCAATCGAAGCGGCATGCGATCTCTCAGTCTCCTGCTCAGTTCAGTGCGGTGCGAACCCGGTCGAGCGGGGGCGAGGGCACATCCCCAGACATCCGCTCCGAACGCACTACCTGCGCCGAAAACCCAGAACTCCCGAGTTCTTGCGCACTGTCAGACCAGCTGTGTAACGTCGCGTTGCGCCGTCGTTCGCTGTTCCACCCCGAGCCCGGACTCACTGCCGCATGTCCAAGAGCAAGCATAGGAAGGGCGCGCCTGGCGCTGCGCCGAGCGTAGTACCCGACCCGCCAGTCCCGACTACCAATGACACACGCGCTTGGTTATTGGCGCGCTTTGATCGAACTTGGGTGCAGTTGTGTCTGATCGCAGGCGTCGCCATCGCGGTGTTTGCGAACAGTCTGAAGAACGGCTTTCACCTCGACGACTATTATCGCGTCGTCGGCAACCCCGGGATCATGCAAATCAGCCGCCCGTGGCTGCACTTCGTGGACCCGACCACGATGTCGACCTTGGACCGCATCGCAGGCTATCGGCCGTTCCTGCCGCTCACGCTATCGATCAACTATGCGATCGCGGGCGACAACGTCGTCGGCTATCACATCGCCAATCTGGCCATGCAGATCGCTGCGGCCTGGCTGGTCTACCAGTTGGTGTGGAAGCTCCTCGAGATCGCGCCGGCGAGTTCGTCGTGGCGCTTCGAACCGACGCGCGCACGCCTGATCGCGCTGTGGGTGGCGTTGGTATTCGCCGTGCATCCCGTCTCGGGCATCCCGGTCAACTACATCTGCGCGCGCGATCAGCTGCTGAGCCAGGTGTTTTGGAGCGCATCGCTCCTCGTGTACTTGCGCATGCACCAGCGCGGGTTCTCGATCGCTGGCTGGGTTGGCGCGCTCGTCCTGCTTCTTGCGTCGCTTCTGTCGAAGGGCGATGGAGTCGCGGCGCCGGCGCTGATCCTCGCGCTGAACGTCACGGTGCTGGCGCAGCCGTTCCGTGCGCGCCGCCCTTGGCTGCACGCCGCGCTGTTCGTGATTCCGATCGCCGCGCTGTTCCTGCTGCAGTTGCCTTTTGGAAAGTCCCAAATCGATCACGTCGTAGCGGCGAACGTCAGCCCTTGGTCGTACCTGCTCACGCAGACGCAGCTGCACGTTTTTCGCTATTTGCCGCAATTCTTCTGGCCGTTCTCGATTCAGCAGGATCCGGCAGTCGAGCTCGCGACGGGCTTCAGCTTGCAAGTCTTTTGCGGGTCATTGTTCATCCTCGGATCGCTGGTGTTCGCCTGGTTGTGGCGACGCGAGCATCCGATTTGGTCGTTTTGCATCCTCGCGTATTGGATCTCGATCGCGCCGACTTCTTCGGTCATTCCGCTCCACGCCGCGGCGGTGGACTACCGGCCGTATCCGTCAAGCCCGTACTTTTTTTTGGGGCTGGCACTCGTAGCGCTGCGGATCCGGCTGCCAATTCGTCTGCCGGTTCGGCCGCTCTTGGCCGCAGGTGCAGTCGCGTGGTGCGCGGCGACCTCGGTCGTGCTCAACCGCGTCTGGCTGAACGATGTGACGTTATGGACTCACAGCGTGGAACATGGCGGTGGGTCGCTGTCGTATCTGAACCTCGCGATGGCGACGCCGGAGCTCAAAACTCGCCGGCAACTGCTCGAGCAGGCGCTGAAGCTGAGCCCGGGCTATCTGCTGGTGATGGTCAATCTCGGCCGAACGCTCATCGTGCAAGGAGAGGTCGACAAGGGCCTCGAGTATTTGCAACGTGCGGCGCGCGGTGACGCAGGCGACGCGCAGATTCGCTACTGGTACGCCCGCACGCTGTACGAGCTGAAACGTTATAACGACGCGAATCGCGAGAGCGCTGCGGCTGCGAAGCTTGCTCCAAATAATGCGCGCAACGTGTATCAGGCGGTGCTGGCGGGGCAAGCGGTGGGAGATCACCGCGAGGCGTTGCGCTGGCTGGACATCGTCGACGGCCTACAACCGGCGACGGATGAGGCCCTGTTTACGCGCGGCTTTTCGCTCCAGCAGCTCGGCAAGCAGGACGAGGCGATCGCGATCTATCGCGCGTTTCTCGAGGGGCAGCCGAAACACGCGCAAGCTCACTTCAATCTTGCGTTTGCGCTGATGACACAACGCCAGTGGGCATTGGCGATACCTGAATTCGAGCGAGCGCTGCAGTTGAACCCGGGAATGGCTTCTGCGCATCTGCATCTCGCCACGTGTGCCCGCGCGATCGGCAACGCCACTGTCGCGCAGCTGCATCAGGCTTCGTGGGAGAAGAGTCAGGTTCCGAAGCCCCGTTAGTCGGGGATATCAGGGGCTTAAACGAGACTGCCGGCGGCACTCGAGGGCGCCGCCGGCAGTGTGTCACATCAGCGTGCCGTGTTGGTTGCGCTTAGGGCGGCGGCGGACGACTGCGCCCGCGAGACCGAGGAACCACAACACGCCCACTCCCGAGAACAGCGTCGTGTGCTTCGCCGCCTTCGCGCCCGCACCATGAGCGACGCTGCCGGGGTTCTTCGGATCAGCCGATCAGTGAGAAACCGCCCCTTCGGGTTGCTCCCGGCTGATCCGTTCCCGCTTGAACTCTACCGTGGTCAGGCGGTCCGGGCTCGAATGTGGCCGCACCTCGTTGTAGTGCCGCCGCCACGTTTCAATAATTGCCACCGCCTCATGCCGGTTGCGAAACCACTCCACCTCGTCGCGCAACTTGCCGTTGAAACTCTCGTCCGCCCCGTTCTGCCAGGGCAAGACCTGCTCGCTCAGCGCACAGTCAATCCCGGCCTTCTCAAGCCAGCGGCGGACCGCGCCTGAAACGAATTCCGGCCCGTTGGCACTCTTCAGCGCTCGCGGCGTTCCGTGCACGCTGATCATTCGCGTCAGCACCTCGATCACCCGTGACGATCGAATGCTCCCGGCTACATCGATTACCAACGCCTCCCGCGTGTATTCGTCGATTACAGTCAAACATTTCAACTGCTGACCGTTCGCGCAGGCGTCGAAAACCAAGTCGCACCCCAACGCTGACCGCGCCGTCCAAAATAGCGCACACGCTCGTCGCTGCGACAGTCCATGGTTGGCGCCATACGACACCGCCTGCCGGCCAGCCTATGCGCTTACCATTTTTTTGATGCAACTTCCTTCATGATCTCATGATCCAGATCCCGCTCCGCCACCAGCTTCTTCAGACGCCCCTTCTCCTGCTCCAGTGCACGTAACCGCCGGGTGTCCATCGGCGTCATCGCCCCCTACCGCTTCCGCCAAACATAAATCGCCTGCTCGCTCAGCCCGCGCTTGCGCGCCACCTCTGCCACGGGCGACCGGTCCGCCTCCCTTTGGATCTTCACCATCTGCTCGTCCGTGTACCTGCTCTTTTTCATCCCACTCTCCGTTTCAGTTGCCGGAGAGGCTGAATCTTACGTTTCAACTGGCCCGAAAAGCACCCGGCAGGTCAATGAAACTCGTGCGGTCGATGGGTGCCACCGGCCCCTGTTACGACCACGCGAGCGCCGAGTCGTTTTGGAGTATTCTGAAGCATGAATTTTACTACCGCCACGCCTTCGGCAGTCTGGAGGAGCTCGCTGCCGGAATCAAGCAGTTTATCCATTACTACAACCACACACACCCGCAGGTATTCAAAAATCGGGCAGGTCAGTCCACTGAACTACGAGGTCGCACTTGCCGAGGCCAACCAGGCAGGGTGGAGTTCGCGCTTACTTTTCCAGGGGAACCTCATTGGCGGCATGGCGTTCCGGGAAGAGACGCTGCGCTACCTGTATTTGCCACGCCTGAAGAGTCGCCAAGTGCTGGAGCAAGCCATGGTCTAAAGGCACAGGCATCTGTTGACAAGGCGTTTCTAAGATTATCAGATGTCGCCAAGTGCTGGAGCAAGCCATCGTCAAGTGCGCAGGCAGCCGGGATTTCTTCGGCACGGCTTACGGCCAGCATAAAGGCAAGTTAGACGGTTTCAAACTCGGCGATGCGAACGTGCAACTGGACGACACGCTGCTGCTGATCGAACCCGAGGCCGCCAGTTGTTCCGCCGGGACCCACACCACCCGGACCCACACC